>NZ_JADNDC010000029.1:0-55651 GCF_015551645.1 Ruminococcus sp. D54t1_190329_F1 | reverse complement strand
TTTAGACATAAAATATGCTCCCTCCTAAGTGACAAGTTTTTATTATTTCACTTGTCTACCTAGAAGGGAGCATATCAGGTAGTGTAAAATAGTTTGTATTTTTTATGGCAGTTGCAAAAGAACAAATTCGACAGATCATCTCAGAAAACAACATTAATAGCGTTGCAGATATATACACGCTTCTGAAAGACCGTTTCAAGGATATCCTGCAGGAGCTGATGGAGGCAGAACTGGATGCAACTCTTGGCTACGAGAAAAACCATAAGGGAGATCTACAGACAGACAATAAAAGAAATGGTCATTCTACAAAAAACTTAAAGAGTCAATACGGTGAATTTCAAATCGACGTACCAAGATACCGTAACGGTGAGTTTGAACCAAAACTCATCCCTAAATACCAGAGAGATATTTCCAGGATTGAGGAAAAAGTGATATCTTTATATGCCCGTGGTATGAGTACACGTGACATCCACGACCAGCTCCAGGATCTTTATGGAATTGAGCTATCAGCTGAAATGGTCAGCAAGATCACAGACAAAATACTTCCTCAGGTTAAGGAATGGCAGTCCCGTCCTCTGAACCCGGTTTATCCGTTTGTCTTTATGGACTGTATTCATTATAAAGTACGTGAGGATGGCAGGATCCTGAGTCGTGCTGCGTATGTAGTTCTTGGCGTTACAGTGGAGGGATACAAAGATATCCTCAGCATCACAGTAGGCGCAAATGAAACCAGCAAGTTCTGGCTTGGGATGCTTAATGATCTTAAGAACCGCGGAGTAAAAGATGTCCTTTTCTTCTGCGTGGATGGTCTTCCGGGTTTTAAAGAAGCTATTCAGGCAGTTTATCCGCAGGCAGAGATGTGTGATCCATATGCTACGCAATTCTTTCAAATATGTAAATTATAATGATCTGAGAACGATCTGGAAATGTTCGAACAGGTTCATATGGCAGTTGCAATGGGAAATGCGAAAGAAAGTGTAAAGTGTGCAGCAGATGAGATAACATCAGACTGCGATGAAGATGGTGCAGCTGTGTTTTTAGAGAGATATTGCCAGGTAGCCTTGTAATAAAGGCTACCTGGCAATATAAACGTGTAATTGCATCCGGGCGAATCGCCCACAAATTGTGACGCACATCTTGCAGAAAGCCTTTTTCAAACACGCTCTGGCTCTCTGGTTTCACTTTCCAATCATCTGAATCCTCTTACGGTTATAAACCAGATGCAGATACATAGCATCCTGTGCGCGGAGCGGGTCATGTGCGGCAATGGCATCCGCAATCTCACGGTGGGTCTCGATGGTTTCTTCCAGCAGTGTACCTCTGGTGGTCTCTACAAACAGAGGGATTGAGCTGTTAATCACAGGAACCAGTCTTGGAACCACAACGTTTTTGCTGCTCAAAGCAATGGCTGCATGAAAATCTATATCCTTTTGTGTATGGTCTTCATGTTTTTTTAATAAGTCTTCTACTTCATCGCAAAGCGCGGTGATTTTTTTTATGTCTTTTTTATCGGCACGTGTGGCTGCCATTGCAGCAATAGGGGGCTCAAGGAGGAAGCGCACTTCCAGAAGGTCATTGATCAGCTTTTGCTTATTGCCGATAAAGGTAAAGCCTAGTGGGTCATCCACCATTCCGGGGGAAGAAGCAATATAGGTACCAGAACCCTGTCGGATCGTAACAATATTTCGGGATGCGAGAAGCTTCATGGCTTCCCGGACAGAACTTCTTCCTGCATTCAGACGTTCTGAGAGAATAGTTTCATTCGGTAATTTATCTCCTGGCTGTAAGTTTTCTTCTAAAATAAGTGCAATAATGTCCTCTGATATTTTTTGAGGAAGACTTTTTTCTTCTGATAACAAATTCGTCATATGATTTGCTCCATTTCTGATGTGATAATTCCTGTATCTTATGATAATGTTTTTTGAAATCAATGTCAAAATGCTAAATTGCACAAAAATAAATACAAAATTTTAGATAAAATTCCGTATTGCGTTTTTGGAGAATAGAATATACCATAAATACATCAGATGAATTCAAAGGAAAAAGACAGCAACTAAAGGGAAAATTACGTAAAAGCCACAGAAAAGGTCAGATGAATTTATCGAAAGATTGTAAGACATCAGATGAATCAAGGAGGTAAAAAGAAAAATGGAAGAAACAACTTTTGCGGCGGATCCAATGAGACTGATGATCGCGGCGGCGGTGGGAATTGTGGTTCTGCTGGTACTGATCATCAAATTTAAGCTTCATCCGGTTCTGTCAATGATGATTTCCGCAATCATCATTGGAGCGGGAGCTGGAATGCCGCTTACGATGATCTCGGATACGGTAGAAAAAGGTGTTGGAAAGACACTACAGGGAATTGCGCTTCTGGTAGGCCTGGGTTCCATGTTTGGCGGAATCCTGGAGGTAAGCGGAGGAGCCCAGAGAATAGCAGAGACATTGATCGGTAAATTTGGTCAGAAAAAAGCCGGATGGGCACTTGGACTTACAGGACTTGTAATTGGTACTACCGTATTTTTTGAAGCTGGTGTTGTGGTACTGATCCCATTGGTATTCAGTGTTGCGAAACAGACCAGAAAATCCACCCTGTATTATGCGATTCCCCTTCTTTCCGGTCTGGCCAGTGGATATGCTTTTGTTCCACCTTCAGCAGGCTCGGTACTTGTGGCAAATGCCCTTGGCGTGAACCTGGGAACCATGATCATGGTAGGAGTTCCAACCGCACTGATCTGTATGATGGTTTCCGGAATCTTCTGGGGAAGCTTCATTGGTAACAAGATTCATACAGAGCTTCCGGCAAATGTGGAAGAGATTAAAGATGATGGAAAAGACCTTCCGCCTTTTGGCCTGGTATTAGGTGTGATCCTGATTCCGCTTGTTCTGATCCTTCTCAGCACATTATCCAAGTATATGCCGCTTCCAGAAGGAGTAAAGGATGTTCTGGGATTCATAGGAAAACCATTCCTTGCACTGACCATTGCGACATTGGCATCTATGTACTTCCTGGGAATCAAACGAGGATTTACCGGGGCGCAGTTAAAGAAAATCCTGGATCATTCACTCAGACCGGTAGGCATGATCCTTCTGGTAATTGCCAGCGGCGGAGTGATCCGATGGATGCTTCAGGATTCCGGCCTTGGAAACATTATTGGACCGGTGCTGGAGAAGAGTGGGCTTCCATTGATCCTGATCGCATTTCTCATTGCACTTCTGGTCAGAGCTTCTGTAGGAAGTTCAATTGTAGCGATGACAATGGCATCCGGAATTATGGCAACCATGCCGGCTGTAATGGGTACCAGCATGCTTTACAGAGCTGCTATGTGCTGTGCAATCTGTGGCGGCGCAACTGCACTGAGCCATGTGAATGATGCAGGCTTCTGGCTGGTAACCTCATTCCTTGAGATCGACGAAAAGACAACCCTGAAATCCTGGACGATCATGGAGACACTGATCGGTGTTACGGCACTTATTGTAAGCTTTATTGTTTCAATCTTTGCATAGGAGGCAGGACGCAATGATAAAGATACCGGTTTATTTAAGAGATATGTGTGATGCCAAGCATCTGGTGCAGGCAGCATCAGGATGTGAGAAAAATGTAGATCTGATCTGCGGAAGATATATTGTAGATGCGAAATCAATGCTGGGTGTGTTCAGTCTGCCAACATTTGATGATGTAGAACTTGGAGTAGAAGAAGAGGACGAAGAGAAACTCAGGAAAACACTGGAAAGTTTGAAGCTTATCAGAGAATAAAAAATGGAGGAAAAAATCATGCAGTTAAAAAGTCAGGAAATGAGAAAGCTTGCACCGGAGCTTGATCCGCTGCGTATTGGAACAGGATGGACAAAAGAAGATCTTGGAAAAGTCCAGGTTATGGTTGAAAGCACCTATGGTGACAGCCATCCGGGAAGCGGACATCTGAATATCCTTGTAGAAGAAGTCCGCAAAGGAATCGCAGAAGAAGGCGGTTTCGGAGCACGTTATAACTGTACCGATATCTGCGACGGTGAAAGCCAGGGAACAGATGGAATCAACTACAGTCTGGCCAGCCGTGAGATGATCGCCAATATGATCGAAATCCATGCAAATGCTACTCCTTTTGACGCAGGTGTATACCTTTCAAGCTGTGACAAAGGTGTTCCGGGAAATCTGATGGGACTTGCCAGAGTAAACATTCCTTCCGTATTTGTTCCAGGTGGAACCATGAATGCCGGACCGGAAATGCTGACACTGGAGCAGCTTGGAATGTACAGCGCAAAATTCGAGCGTGGCGAAATTGATGAAGAGAAGCTTGACTGGGCAAAATGCAATGCATGCCCAAGCTGTGGCGCATGTTCCTTTATCGGAACTGCATCTACCATGCAGATTATGGCAGAGGCACTTGGACTTGCACTTCCAGGCACAGCCCTGATGCCGGCAACCAGCCCTGACCTTCTTGACTTTGCAAGAGAAGCTGGAAGACAGGCAGTGAGAATTGCCCAGATGGAAAATATGCGTCCTTCTGACATTGTAACTATGGACAGCTTTGAGAATGCAATTCTTGTTCATGCTGCAATTTCAGGAAGCACCAACTGTCTGCTTCATCTTCCGGCAATTGCCCATGAGTTTGGCATTGAGATCACAGGTGATACCTTTGATAAGCTGCACAGAAATGCAAGATATCTTCTGGATGTACGTCCGGCAGGCCGATGGCCAGCAGAGTGCTTCTACTATGCAGGTGGTGTACCGGCAATCATGGAGGAGATTAAAGAGCATCTCCACCTGGATGTCATGACAGTTACCGGAAAGACATTAGGAGAAAACCTGGAAGAACTGAAGAACAACGGATTCTATGAAAAATGTGATAAATGGCTTCAGGAATTTAACAAACGTTACAATGTAAATGTTACGAAGGAAGACATCATCCGTCCATATGACAAAGCAATCGGAACAGATGGAAGTATCGCAGTTCTTCGTGGAAACCTTGCTCCGGAAGGTGCCGTGATCAAACACACTGCATGCCCGAAGGAAATGTTCAAATCCGTTCTCCGCGCAAGACCATTTGACAGCGAAGAAGAATGTCTGGATGCAGTTCTGAAGCATAAGGTTCAGAAGGGTGATGCAGTCTTCATCCGTTACGAGGGACCAAAGGGAAGCGGAATGCCGGAAATGTTCTACACTTCTGAGGCAATCAGCAGTGATAAGGAACTTGGAAAGAGCATTGCCCTGATCACAGACGGACGTTTCTCAGGAGCATCTACCGGCCCGGTTATTGGACACTGCAGCCCGGAGGCTGTTGACGGAGGTCCGATCGCTCTTGTGGAAGAGGGAGACCTTATCGAAATTGATGTTATGGAAAGGAAACTGAACATCATCGGAATCGCAGGAGAACGCAAGTCTATGGAGGAAATCGACCAGATTCTTGCAGAAAGACGTAAAAACTGGAAACCACGTGAAATGAAATACAAAAAAGGTGTCCTGAGACTTTTCAGCCAGCATGCTGCAAGTCCAATGAAGGGAGCTTATCTGGAGTATTGATTATGAAGCATAAATTTATTACCATCGGCGAGATCATGCTTCGGCTGACTCCGCCAGATTATGAAAAAATCAGAACCGCAACATCTTTTGAGGCAAGATATGGGGGAAGTGAGGCCAATGTGGCCCTCTCCCTTGCAAATCTTGGAGTAGATGCCTCATTCTTTACAGTAGTTCCGGGAAATAGTCTTGGAAAAAGTGCTGTACGTATGCTGCGAAGCAATGATGTAAATTGCGACAGCGTAGTTTATTCAACAGAAGAAGAGACACCGACACATCGGCTTGGAACCTATTATCTTGAGACTGGTTACGGAATCCGTCCAAGTAAAGTGGTGTATGACAGAAAGCACAGTGCCTTTTCCGAATATGATTTCAGCAAAACAGATGTGAAAAAACTTCTGGAAGGTTACACCTGGCTTCATCTGAGCGGCATTACACCTGCACTTGGAAAAAGCTGCGGTGAACTGATCCTGACCTGCCTGAAAACAGCAAAGGAAAACGGCATGACCGTCAGCTTTGACGGAAATTTCAGAAGTACATTGTGGAGCTGGGAGGAAGCAAGAGATTTCTGTACCCTCTGCCTTCCATATGTAGATGTTCTTTTTGGAATCGAGCCTTACCACATCTGGAAAAATGAAGAAGATCATACCGCAGGTGATGTGAAGGATGGTGTTCCATTCCAGCCGGACCGTGAACAGCAGGAAAAAGTATTCAAGGCTTTTGTAGAGAGATATCCGAATATCAAATGCGTTGCAAGACATGTGCGTTTTGCACACAGCTGCAGTGAGAACAGCCTTATGGCCTATCTCTGGATAAACGGAAAGATTTATGAAAGCAAACGGCTTACCTTCCATATTCTTGACCGTGTTGGGGGTGGAGATGCATTTGTAAGTGGTATTATTTATGCTCTGATGAATGAATATACACCGGAAGATATTGTGAACTTTGGTGTTGCAGCCAGTGCAGTGAAGCATACCATTCATGGTGACGGAAATATTACAGATGATGTTTCCCTGATCAGACATGTGATGGAAATGAATTTTGATATAAAAAGATAACATGTTTTTGAGTGAAAGGAAATTCAAATGATGGATATAGCAGAGAAGTTTCAGAAGCTTGGTGTTGTTCCGGTAGTTGTGCTGGAAGATACAAAAGATGCAGTACCCCTTGCAAAGGCACTTGTTGAAGGTGGACTTCCATGTGCAGAAGTTACATTTCGTACAGAAGTAGCAGAAGAATCAATCCGTCTGATGACAGAACAGTTTCCGGAGATGCTTGTAGGAGCAGGAACTGTTCTTACCAGAGAGCAGGTGGATGCAGCTGTTGCAGCTGGTGCGAAGTTCATTGTAAGCCCTGGATTTGATCCGGAGATCGTAGATTACTGTCTGGAAAAAGAAATTCCTGTTTTCCCAGGCTGCGTCACACCGTCTGAGGTTGCGCAGGCAGTAAAAAGAGGCCTTAAGGTGGTAAAATTCTTTCCGGCAGAACCGGCAGGCGGAGTTGCCATGATCAAGGCTATGGCTGCACCTTATGTGGGAATTAAGTTTATGCCCACTGGCGGTATCAATGCAAAAAATCTGGAAGATTATCTTTCTTTCGACAAAATTATATGCTGCGGCGGAAGCTGGATGGTAAAAGGAGAGCTTGTAAAAAACGGAGAATTTGACAAGATCAGAGACCTGACAGCAGAAGCACGAAAACTGGTTGCTTCCATCCGAAAATAATCGGAGGTATTACACATATTCATATTCACAAAAAACAGGATCCTGCATGAAAACAGGGTCCTGTTTTTTACACACATACCCTTCATACAATAAAAAAACCCCTATAAACCCAAACTCTCCCCCTCTATCCCAACCCCATCGTATGAGTTAAGATAATATCAACAAAGGAAAACAAAAACAAATAAATAAGGAGGGAATGGAATGAATGAGGTCATTGTCTCCATGAACAATATCAGCAAAAGTTTCCCGGGTGTTAAGGCTCTGGATCATGTAAAATTTGAGCTGCGTTCTGGAGAAGTCATGGCGCTGCTGGGAGAAAATGGAGCCGGAAAATCGACCCTGATGAAAATCCTCAGCGGTGTATATACCAGAGACGAAGGAACGATGGAAATCTTCGGAAAATCCTATGACGACCTAACACCAAAGCAGGCCCAGGAAGCAGGAGTAGCCATTATCCATCAGGAATTGAACATGTGCAGGCACTTAACAGTAACGGAGAACATGTTCCTTGGAAGAGAAGTAAAAGGTGGTTTATCCTTAAATAATGCGAAGATGCGGAAAGAAGCCAAGAGGGTTCTGGACGATCTTCGAATCGACATCAGTCCGGATCAGATCGTAGGAGATCTGCCAGTATCCAAACAGCAGATGGTTGAAATTGCAAAAGCACTTTCCATCGATGCAAGGATCCTGATCATGGACGAGCCTACATCCTCTCTGACAGCAAAAGAAATTGATGATCTTTTCCGTATCATCCGAAAGCTGAGGGACGAAGGAAGAGGAATCGTATACATTTCACACAGACTGGAAGAACTGTCCCATATCGTGGACAGAGTTACCATCATGCGAGATGGACAATACATAACAGACGGTAATTTCAAAGACATGGACATGGACTACATTATCAAAAATATGGTAGGCCGTGAAATCAAAGAAAAATTCCCGAGAGTGGAATGCAGGAAAGGCAAGAAGATTTTTGAAGTGAAAAATCTCAATGCCGGAAAAATGGTCCGAGATATCAACTTCTCTTTATATGAAGGCGAGATCGTAGGATTTGCGGGACTGATGGGAGCCGGAAGAACGGAGACTACAAGAGCCATCTTCGGTGTTGATCCGAAAGACAGCGGAGAGTTTTATGTGGATGGTAAAAAAATCGAAGTCAACTGTCCAATGGATGCCATTCGAAACGGTGTTGTGCTTGCTCCTGAGGATCGTAAAAAAGACGGTCTCTGTACGAAACTGAGCATCCGTCAGAACCTGGCACTGCCAAATCTTGACCTTGTATGCAATAAGATGGGTGTGATAAACTCAGGAAAAGAAGATGCTCTTTGCGAAAAAGCAGTGAAGGATCTCCAGATTAAAACACCGAATGTGGAAATTGATTCCGGCAATCTTTCTGGTGGAAACCAGCAGAAAGTAGTTGTTGGAAAATGGCTCGCAAGAGATTCAAGGGTTGTTATCTTTGATGAGCCCACAAGAGGAATTGATGTTGGCGCAAAGGTAGAAATTTACAATCTGATGAATGAGCTGAAAAAACAGGGAATTGCAGTTATGTTTGTATCCTCTGAAATGCCGGAGGTCATGGGAATTGCAGACCGTATCATCGTAATGTGTGACGGACGTATCACCGGTGAGGTTTCAGCAAGGGAAGCCACCCAGGACGAGATCCTTACAATGGCAACATCCTTTGAAAACAAGAGTATTAAGGAAACTGAGGGAGGAAGTAAAAATGAATAGTAAACAGCAACGCCCTTTAAAGAAATTATTGGGAATCAGGGGAATGGGGGCAGCACTTACCGCATTCGTGGGGCTGATCATTATTTATATCGCATTTGGTATCATTAACCCGGCGGTTTTTTCAGGACAGAATATGTTGAACCTGCTGCGTTCCATGTCCAAGTACCTGTTGATCGGTATTGCACAAAGTTACGTACTGATCACTGGAAACATTGACCTGTCAATCGGATCCATGGTCGGAATGAGCGCCATGATCGCAGCTACCTTAATGACAACAGGAATGGTACCATTCCTTGCAATTGTGATCGCACTTATTGCCTGTCTGGTAGTTGGTGTGGTAAATGGATATCTGGTTGGAAAATTTAAACTCCCTCCATTTATTGCAACTCTGGGAACCATGTTCGTAGCACGAGGAATTGCCTACATGGTAAACGGAAACAGAAATACAGATGCCATTGCAACAGGTGTTGGAAAAGAAACGGCTGATGCATTCCAAAATTGTTTTTATTACGGTAAAACGCTTGGCATTTATAACACATTCTGGATCGCACTTGTTATTTTTGTTATATTTTTCTTTATCTTATCCAAGACACGTACAGGCCGTCATATTTACGCAATCGGTTCTAACGTGGACGCGGCAAAGCTTTCTGGTGTAAACGTAGTTTCCACCACAGTAAAGACTTATCTGGTAAGCTCCGTATGCTCCTGTGTAGTTGGTCTTATCCTTTGCGCACAGGCTGGTATGGGAAATATGGAAGCTGGAAACATGTACGAGATGTATGGCGTAGCAGCCGGCGTAATCGGTGGCGTTTCCCCACTTGGAGGAACTGGAATCCTTCTTGGAACCTTCGCAGGTGCAGCTGTCTGGCAGACTCTGGAAAATGGTCTGAACATGATCGGTGCACAAGTTGGTATCCAGCGAGTTGTAATCGGCGTGATCGTAGTTGCAGCCGTATTGCTGGATGTAGTTGTAAGAAACGGACAGTTTGGCAAACACAGAAAAAAATAACCGCAAGAAAACAGTATTTTTCACAGGAAAATGAAATCGACAACTGAATATGGGAGATGTAAAATAATTTCATGAAACTAAACCGCAAATGGAGAAGGCGGGTAGTTATAAAAAATAATTTTTAGGAGGATTTTTACAATGAAAAGAAAACTTTTAGCTATGGTATGTGCAGTATCTATGATCGCTTCCCTTGGAGCAGCTACTGTTTATGCATCAGATGATGTTAAGGCTACAGGCGATGAGAAAATTGCGCTGATCACAATGGACTCTATCGACCAGCACTGGATCACCCTGAACGAAGGCGCTCAGGAAGAAGCAAAAGAGCTTGGTGTAACAGTTGACTTCATGTCCCCGAATACAAAAGATGACGCTCAGCAGATCGAGTGTGTAAACAATGCAGTAGCAGGCGGTTATGATGCAATCATGGTTGCTGCAAACGGACCAGACGCTATTTCTTCCGCACTTCAGGAAGCAAAAGATCAGGGAATTAAGATCGTATATGTTGATTCCCCTGCAAATGTAGAGGCAGAAGCTACTTTCTCCACAGACAATGAGGCAGCTGGAACAACAGCAGGAGAAGAGATGAAGAAGGCGCTTGAGGATGCTGGTATTACATCTGGTAAAATCGGTATCATTAATGTAAACGCAGCTACTGATTCCTGCGTAAACCGTGAGGAAGGCTTCCGCGCAGCATTTGACGGCACAGACTTCGAGATCATGGAAACCCAGTACGGCGAAGGTGATGCTGCAAAATCCCAGAGTATCGCAGAGAACTACATTACACAGGGTGTTGTTGGTATCTTCGGATGTAATGAAGGCTCCACAACTGGTGCCGGAAATGCCATCAAAGCAGCTGGAAACGCTGACATCATCGGTGTTGGTTTTGATAAATCTGACGCGATTCTGAACCTGATCGACGACGGATATCTTCTTTGCACAATGGCTCAGAACCCAGATGTTATGGGATCTGAAGGCGTAAAAGCAGCTGTAAAAGCAATCAACGGCGAGGAACTCGGCGGAGAAGTTACAGATACAGGTGTATCTGTGATCACAAAGGATTCTGATAAATAATCTGAAATAAAAGGAATATTGTTCATGGAACGTCATGGATATGATGACGGCTGGGGCAGTAATTATAAGGAGCAAGAAACCGTCGGTTTTTCCGGCGGTTTTCTTGCTTAAAATGCTGAAATGGATTATTATTAGAAGTAAGAAAAAGTGGAGAGAGTTTCTAAAAAAATGGGGAAATTTCTTCACAGTAATCATGTAATGGGGACGGAGAACATGGAGATTTTAAAGGTAGTAATTGCAGATGATGAGGTGCGGATCTGCCAGCTGATCCAGGCACTGATCGACTGGGATTCTATGGGAATGAAGGTGGTGGGAATCGCCCACAACGGAGAGGAAGCCTGCGAAATGGTACGGCAGACACAGCCGGATATTCTGATCACAGATATCCGCATGCCAGGCTGCAGTGGCCTGGAGCTGGTAAAAAGGGTGAAGGAGCTGGATTCCGCTCTGGAAGTAATCATAATCAGCGGTTACGCCCATTTCGAGTATGCACAGCAGGCTATCAGTTACGGTGTGGGACATTATCTTCTGAAGCCGGTAAACAAGGGGGAACTGACTGCTACCCTGCAGAAATTGCAGAAAAAGATCGGGGAGCGCAAGGAGTCGGAACTGAATCATCAGGAGCTTGTAAATAAGGCGAAAAGGGATGATGACCATTTACGGGCAAATCTGATCGACCGGCTGCTGGATCAGCCGGATATGCCGGTTTCACAGGACACATTGACGAGCATTTATCATCTGAAAGCAAGACAGGGAGTGTACCAGGCGTTTTGTGTAAAAGTGGATTATGGAAGAAAGATCATTTCTGGCGGCAGAATGGATGGAACAACAGGTCTGGCTGGCGCACGAGAGATCAGCTCCACTTCCAGTGAAATCCTTATGGAAAAAGTACGTGAGGTCCTGGAACGAAATCTGAAAAAAGACAGCCGCGAATTAGTTCTTCTGATTCGTGATGACTATTGCTACGGTATTCTTAACTATCCGGAAAGTGAGAAGGAATCCATCCGCCGGAGCATGAAGAGCAGCCTTACCCAGATGGAAATCCAGAAAAATATGTTTCAGCATGTAAGCTTTTCCATGGCAGTTGGAGCTGCATACAAAGAGGCAGAGCATTTGGCTGACTCTATGCAGGAAGCCCGAAAACTGATCCAGGAAAGGCTGGTAAAAGGGGACGGACGGGTTCTTGACTGTCTGGGAAAAGCTTCAGAAATCCAGGAGAGCGAGTTGCTGAAAAAGTATCTTCGTGAGATTACTCATGCCGTAGAAATTTCCAGCATTCAGAATGCAGCAGAAGCAGTAGAGGATTTGCAGGATACGGTAAATAAGGCGAAAGAAATTCGTGGCAGCGAGATTTTTGAACTGGTGTATGCAGCAGCTGATATTTTTGCGGCAAGTATTCGGATTCCAGAGCGTACTGCTACTGTGGAGGAATTCCGTAAACAGTGTGATAAATGTGGAAAAATAGAGGAAATTTTTTCCTGTCTTGGGGATTTCCAGAAAAAATATATCCAGGAGCAGGCTGAACGCTATGAAACTGATACTATCCGCCCGGTTCGCAAGGCAAAGGAATATATCCAGAACCATTTCAGTGATCCGCTGACTTTAGAGGAAGTCAGCGAGATAGTGGGACTTAGCACTGCTTATTTCAGTGCCTTATTCAAGAAGACAGAAGGAGAAGGTTTTGCAAAATATCTGATCAACGTGAGAATGGAACAGGCCAAGCTACTCCTTCGGGAATCCAATCTTCCAGTAACAGAAATCTGCAGGAGGGTAGGATATAACGATCCGAAACATTTCACACATACCTTTGAGAAAGCGGCAGGGGTGAAACCCTCTACATATAGAAAATTGTATGGATAAATCAAAAATGAAATTTAAAGAAAAACTGAAATACATATCCAACCGGGCTCTTGTCCTGGGAACGGTAGTCTTCGGGAGTTTTATTATTCTGGCGGTAATTCAGCTGTTATTGGCATATAAAGGCGAAACACCCTGGTGGATGGCCATAATTATAACAATATTTGCAATTTTGTTTCCGATTGTATTCTGGCTGTGGATTCACCGCCCTTACATGCGCTGTGAAAAAATGACGGATCGTTTTCTGGATGGTTATATTTTTTCCGAAAAAGAAGATATGGAACTCTTGAACCTGACTCCAAGCATCCAGAAGCAGATGAAAATGGTAGACCGCATTGTGCGTTCTCCCCAGTATATGGATCTGAACAAAAGACAGGCTCAGTACCTGGCTTTGCAGAATCAGATCAATCCCCACTTTCTTTACAATACACTGGAAAGCATCCGTGGAGAAGCTATTATTGCAGGTCTGGACAGCGTTGCAGATATGACAGAAGCCCTGGCAAGATTTTTCCGTTACACCATTACCAAGGTGGAGAATCTGGTTTCTGTGGAGGAAGAACTGGATAACTGTGAGACTTATTTTGGAATTCAGAAATATCGTTTCGGGGACCGGCTGCAGCTTCATATTGATTATGATATTGCAGAGTATGAAAAGATCATGAACTGCAGAATCCCCAAACTGACGTTGCAGCCGATTCTGGAAAACAGCATTATCCATGGCGTGGAGCTGAAGGTTGGCGGTGGAAATCTTTATATCCGTTTTCAGTGTACAAAGGATCGCCTGCTCATCCGTATTTCAGACGATGGGGTGGGAATGGACGAGATGACTTTAGCAAAGCTGAACCAGAAGCTGGGCAAGTCAACCAAGGCCATTCACGACAATGAAGAAAAACAGGGCGGAATTGCTCTGGTGAATGTGAATAACAGAATCCATTTGATCTTTGGGGATGAATATGGCATGCATGTTTATTCTGTACCAGGAGAAGGAACAGATGTGGAGATCACCATCCCTATACTTACTGACGACAGACAGGTGAAAAACAGGAGCGTGTTGGTATGAGAAACGAAGTTCTCAGAATGGAGCGTGTGACGTATAAAGAGGATGAGGTTGTGAAGCTGGAGGACTTCAATCTTCAGATTTTTCAGGGAGAGATTATGGGATTTATGCCTGTTAACAGTCATGGAAAAACAGCTCTTCTGAAGCTTCTGGAACGGAATCTTCCCCTCTATGACGGTTATATTTATTATGGAGGGGAAAAGGTAAACACCTGGAAAGAGAATTACAAGGCAGCAAACAGGATCAGCATTATCCAGGAGAAAAGTTCTCTGGCAGGAAATCTGAACATTGCAGATAATATTTTTGTCCTGCGTCCGGGCTTTCGCCAGTGGGTGATCCGCACAAAGATCCTGAACCGGCAGATGGAACCTTTTTTAGAAGATATCGGAATGGACATTCCCCTTAATAAAGATGTGGAGAAGCTTTCTACTTTTGAACGGATCATTGTAGAATTGCTCCGGGCTGTGATTATGGGATATCATCTGATCGTGCTGGACGAAGTTGGAGCCCTTGTCAGTGATGATGAGTTGAAAAAGCTCCATGGAATTATCCGTCGTTATGTGAAAAAAGGGTTTTCTTTTCTTTATATCTGTTCTCATCTGGAAGAGATTTCCAGTATCTGTGACAGATGTGCGCTGTTTACCAATGGAAGAATCCAGAAGATTCTGGAAAGAGAGGAGCTGTTCAATGATCCGCCCGTAACTTACATGACGGAATATAACGACATGGTCCGTTATCATACGGAAAAAAGGGAAGGGCAGCAGGCTGCACCGGTTGTTTTTCAATGGAAGGGCTACGGAGAGGATGCAGCCTGCAATTTTTCCTTTGATGTGCATAAAGGAGAATGCCTGGCCGTACAGATTATGGATGCCAGGGGAATGGAGGAGCTACGGAAGATTCTGACCGGAGATATTTTACCGGAAAGTGGAGAAATCCTGTTGAATGGGAAGCAGACAGAGATTCCGGGAAATGGCAGGATTGCAGTAATCCAGGAACGTACTACAAAAACCATGATTTTTCCGAAACTGGATTATATGAATAATCTCTGTATTTGTCTGGCAGAAAAAGTTCCTTCAATCTGGCACAACAAACGTCTTCAGAAAAGTATTCGGAATGAATACAGTCCCATATTAGGGACAGATGTTTTTGAAATGCCGGTGGAGGAACTGAGTGAAAAGCAGAAGTATCAGCTGGTGTATACAAGAGTATTTTTGCAGAAACCGGAGATTCTGTTTTGTATTCAGCCTTTCTGCGGCGCTGATCTTGCTCACAGGATGTTTATCTGGAGTATGTTGGAAAAGTTCCTGGATAAGGGGATTTCGGTGGTGATCTTATCTTTGAATTTATCGGATTCCCTGGCTATGGCAGATCGCCTGTTGATTCTTGGGGAAAATGGGAAAAAGAAGGAAATTGTAAGAGAAAATTTCCATAAGATTACCTCGTCGGTGCCCTGGCTGCATAGGTATCCGTCAGAGAGAAAATAAAATGTATAAAACATAATACTAATAATTCGGATTGTATTTTCAAACACGCTCCAGAGCCTAAATAAGAAGCCCATGGCAACAGAAATAAAATTGCCATGGGTTTCTTTATAACTAAAATTCAATTTCAGTCAATCTTCAGAATCAGTTCCAGCACCCGTCTTGCACAGTGCTCTAATTCCGGGCGGCCAAGCTGTCCCATTTCCATGGCCTTTTTCACACGTTCTGGGAAACCAGTTCCCATTTTTACGTCATTTCCGGCCTTGATTTCTTTGTAATGCTCTGCTCTTGTCCACCAGTCAGTGGTGACCATTCCCTTGAAGCCCCACTCGCCGCGGAGAACATCTTCCAGAAGCTCACGGTTCTCAGAAGCGCGGTGACCATTGATTGCATTGTAGGAGGACATGATCGTCCATGGCTGTGCTTCTTTTACAATGATCTCGAAACCTTTCAGATAGATCTCGCGAAGTGCACGCTCGGAAACACGGGAATCGCTGTGCTTTCTGTTGGTCTCTTTGTTATTTGCTGCGAAATGCTTTACAGAAGCTGCAATGTGCTGGGACTGGATACCTTTTACCATAGCTGCGCCCATTTTTCCGGCAATCAGCGGATCCTCGGAATAGTACTCGAAGTTTCTTCCACAAAGCGGATTTCTGTGGATATTTACTGCAGGGGTAAGCCATACAGCAAGATTGTTCTCCTTCACTTCTTCGGCGCCAGCCTGTCCAACCTGCTGAACAAGAGCCGGATTCCAGGTGCAGGCAAGAAGGGTTGCACAAGGCCATGCTGTTGTGTTCATGCTGCATTCCCCGCTGATACGAAGACCGGCAGGACCGTCTGCTGTCATAATGGATGGAACACCATAATCCGGAAGATTTCCAAAGCCGAAGGTATTGGAAACACCTACGTTTGGCTGTCCTCCAAGAAGATGAATCAGATCGTCATCGCTTAACTGTTCCATAAAATCATCCAGGGAAAGCCTGCCTTCTGCTACATCAATAAACTGTTTTCTGCCAAAGTTGTCGAAAAGTGTGCCACGTGTACAGCAGCGGACTGCAGGGGTAATACCTTCCTCAGTGCCCGGCTCCATTTTCTCAAATACGCATTCGTTCATGTCATTGCATGCAGACTGTGGAAGCTCCTCAAAACTGCCGTCAGAGAGCATACGCTCTTTCAGGCTGGTTGGAACAAGATGAGCTGTCAGCTGCTTTGTGATCATATTTTCATACAGTTCCATTGTCAGGAGGCTCTCCTTAGTGTCGCGCACAGAAGTTCCAATATAGAACTTATAAGTACCTTTTTCCAGAATATATGCGGATTTCTTGATTTTTCCAAGGTCATCGTAGGAAGCCATGTCAGCCTTTGCAAAGGAAAGGCGGATCTGCTGTGTCTCACCTGGCTGAAGAAGACGGGTTTTTGCAAAAGCAGCAAGCTGGCGGGCTGGTTTCTTCAGAAGTCCCTGTGGAGCTTCGAAATAAATCTGGACAACTTCTTTTCCAGCCAGGTTACCGGTGTTGGTCACCTGAACTTCAGCGAAAATCTGATCCTCTGTTTCCCACATAGCGGTGGTGTTCAGGCAAAAGGTGGTGTAGGAAAGTCCGTATCCAAATGGATAGATTACTTTTTCCTGTGCTCCTGGAAGGGTTTCAAAATAACGGTAGCCTACATAAATATCTTCTGTATAGTTTACATAATCAAAAGACTCATGGAAGTTAGCAGTGGATGGATAATCATTTACGTCTGCAGCAAAAGTGTCAGCCAGCTTACCGGATGGATTCCCTTTGCCGGTGAGAAGCTCCGCCATGGCAAGCCCGCCTTCCATGCCACCCTGCCATCCAAGAAGAGCGGAGGAAATCCGGTCATCATTTTTTACCCAGGAAAGGTCCATGATTCCGCCGATATTGAGAACGACTACGATATCATCAAAGCGCTCTTTTACCATGGAAAGCATTGCTTTCTCCCTGGTAGTGAGATAGAAGTCGCCATCTGGGAAAACTTCGCCGGAAATTTTCGGCATGGTGGTTTCTGTATCCCATGGATTAAATTCGTTGTTGCATTCAATGCTGGAACGGTCCCAGCCCTCGCCGGAGAAACGGCTGATCACAACAACTGCAACGTCAGCAAATGCTTTTGCGCCGTCAGCAAGCTCCTGGGAAAGCTCTGGCTCTACCGTCATTCCTGGTGCGGCACCTTTTTCATACTGATGTCGGATATCGGTGCGGTAAAAATCGGATAACGGTTCGTAGATCTGAACGGCGTTTTCCTGCATTTTCAGCCCATCGTAAAGGTTGTGTACATAAGAAACCATAACATCACCGCTTCCGCCGCCGCCTTTTACATAGTCGAAGCTGCCCTTGCCAAAAAGGGCGATGCGTGTGCCCTCAGTAAGAGGAAGCAGGTTTTTCTCATTTTTTAGAAGAACCATACCTTCTTTGGCGGCTTCTTTGGAAAGAAGGATATGTTCTTTGCTTGCGGTAACACGGCCGCTTTCCCTAAGGGGAAGGTTTGGCTGGAATTTAACTCTGGTCCATTTGTTCATTGTGGGATGTCCTCCTGTAGATAAATTTATAATTAGAAATTTTTTTCGTGTAGTTGTCTTGATGTTGCTATTGTACTGGAAAAAGCGGTGGTGTACTAGATGGTTTATTGCTTCTTTTATAGGTCTTTCTTGATATTACAGATGAAATATTATATATTATCATAAAGAATAGATGGTGTATTTTGATTTTAAACCTGTGATATAAGTGTTGTGTATTTTGGATGAGGATGGAAGTCGGGAAATTTGAGTGAAAAAAGAAGGTGAGGCATACTATGAGAGCGGAATATGAAAACGTGCTGGATGATCATTTGGGACAAATTCATTTTACATATGTAAATACCTGGGATGAACTGTTACCAGCACACTGGCATGAGCATTTGGAAATTATTTATGTGCTTGGCGGCGAGATTACAGCATCTATTAATGATGTGAGTTATGAGTTGAAAAAAGGGGATATTTTTCTGGTAAATTCCAATGATATCCATTATACCCATACGCATGAGGATGCCAGGTATTATCTTTTACAGATCCCGCCGGTTCATCTGGAAAGAATTTCTGCAAAGTGGGAGGGACTGAAATTTCAGGAGTTTATAAGGTCGAAATCAGCTGACGCATGTGTTCAGGGAGAACAACTGGAGAATGTGCAGGGAAAGGGACTTGTGGAGATGAGGGAGAATCGAAAGTCTACAAATCGGGCTGATGATCTGTATGATCAGTTGAGAGACGTATTTCGGAAAATTGCAGGCTTTTATGAAGAAAAAAAAGAAGGCTATCATCTTCTGGTGCTTTCTGCTGTTTACCGTTTACTTTATTTTCTTTATACAGAAGGAATCAGGAGTGAGGAAGATACAGAAACCGCTCACGGCACTCTGCGAGACTTGGAGCGGATGAAGTTATGCATGGAATTTGTCCGGGAACATTATGGGGAAAGAATTTCCCTTGCCGATGCTGCAGGGCTTTTGGCCATTACACCAGAGCATTTCTGTCGCCTTTTTCGCAAATATACAGGACAGACCTTCCTGGCTTATGTAAATCAGATCCGCATGGAGCATTTCCACACAGATCTTCTGGAGACAGATAAAAATATAACATTTCTTCTGGATAAAAACGGGATTACCAATTACAAAGGTTTTTTGCGAAAATTTAAGGAAGCTTATGGGGAATCGCCGAAGGAAGTAAGGAGAAGAAAAAACTGAAATATTAGAAATTCATGCTTTTAAACCCGTTGAAAATGAAAAAAGCAGGACAGCCTTAAATTCTTTATGTAAAGGTCTGTCCTGCCAGTTGGAAGCTGACGCATTATAACTGCGCTTTATTTTTTACCAGCATTTCATGAATGATATTCTGTGTATAAGCACCCAGATGTTTTTTGTCCTCTTTTTCCAGCTGGTCTATGTAGATTGGTTTGCCATATTCCAGGATAACGTGGGTTTTCTTAACTCTTGGAAAATGGTTTTCCCAGATATCAGCGGAGCCGCTGATCGCCATCGGGATGATCGGACAGTTTGTCTTTGCGGCAATTTTGAAGCTGCCCTCATGGAATGGAAGCATGTCCAGTTCATCTTCATTTTTGTTTCGTGTACCCTCTGGAAAAATGCAGATGGAAATGCCGGATTTCACTTTCTCAATAGCAGTGAGAATGGTTTTCAGTCCCTGCTTAAGGTCATTACGGTCAAGAAACAGGCAGTGAAGACGTTTCATCCAGGTAGAAAGCAGAGGAACCTTTTCCATCTCTTTTTTTGCGATATAGCCGGTACGGATGGGGCAGCGTGGATAAGTGATCGGTACATCAAAAAAGCTTCTGTGATTTCCGATATAAAGAACCGGCACATCAGTTGGTACATTTTCCTCTCCGATAACAGTCAGCTTCACACCGGATATCCACAGGATAAAACGAAATACTGCCTGAACGATCCGAAGAGAGCTGATTTCCTTTGCCATAGGATTGAATTTGCCGATGATCCATTCTACAAAGAGAATGGGAATGGATAAAATCAGGAATCCAACCACTACGATCACGCATAAAATAAAACGAATCATATGATTTTCCTTTCTTTGATCTGTGCCTCATGCGTAGGAAGCATGTTTTGGCATATTGTTTATGTCTATTATATGTAATTTGAAAAATTCTTGCAATAAATCTTTTTTATTCCTCATACAATAAAATAAATGGAGATTGCTGTTTGCTGTGTTTAAAGGCTGAGCATCAGATGAACAGCAACGAGACATCTGAGGTGGCAGAATGAAAAAAACAAAAGCAGTTCTTCTGGGAGTAATTTTGTGGTCACTGCTTTTGATCAGTGGATGCAATTTTATCCGCATTGAGGAAGAGCCGCGGAAGCCTCTGGAGTATTCCATTGTAAAAAATGAAGAGATACCGGCAGAACTGGCTGCCCTGATACAGGAGAAAAAGAAGAATGAATTTCAGCTGACCTATCAATGTGAAAAAGACCTGTTTCTTGTAAAAGGATACGGGGAGCAAATGAGCGGAGGTTACAGTATTTCCGTGGAAGAACTGGGGTGGACTTCCCAGGCTGTTTTTTTCCGGACAATGCTGCTGGGGCCATCAGACGAGAAAATAACGATCAGTCCGCCTTCCTATCCGTACATCGTGGTGAAGACGGAATACCGAAAAGAACCTGTGATTTTTGAACGCTTTACTGAAAAAAGCGAAAATGATGCAATATAGCAGTCTGGTGAAAAAAGGAGTGGAAAATCGTGGAATTAAGAAAAGAAAGTGTGCAGATGCTTCAGATAAAAAGCCGTGCAGCCAGCCAGGTAACGTTTGATACAGATTATAATGTACCAGATGCAAAGCCGGATGTGGGCCGACTGATCCAGAACAAGGGTGACGTTTCCATGGATGAAGTGCGTCTTAGCGAAGGAAAGGCATTTATCAGCGGAAACCTGAACGTGGATATTCTCTATGTGGGGGAAGAAAACCAGAAGGTGAGCAGTCTGGGGGCAAAACTGCCTTTTGATGAGACTTTGAACCTGGAAGGGATTGCAAGTGGGGATAAAATGTGCCTGAAGTGGGAGATTGAGGATCTCAGCGTGCACATGATTCATTCCCGAAAACTAAACATAAAAGCAATTGTCACCTTTTATGCAGTGGTAGATGAAATGGCAGGGATTCAGCTTCCGGTGGAAATCAGTGAGGAGGGAATTTCAGTAAAAAGGAAGAAAGTCCGTTTAATGAGTCTTATGGTACATAAAAAGGACACTATGCGGATTAAGGATGAAGTGACTTTAGTGTCCAATAAACCGAACATTGAACAGCTTTTGTGGTATACCATCGATGTCCGTGGAATGGATCTGCGTCCAGAGGATAATGTGGTGAAGGCAAGAGGGGAGCTGTCAGTTTTTGTCCTGTATTCGGGAGAAGATGAGGAAAATCCGCTTCAGTGGGCAGAGTATGTGCTTCCGTTTAATACGGAAGTGGAGTGTACTGGTTGTATGGGAGAGATGATTCCAAATATTGGCTTTTCCGTTATGCATCAGAGCATTGAAGTAAAACCGGATTCCGATGGGGAAGAACGGGTAATGAGTGTAGACACGGTGCTGGAACTGGACATGAAGCTTTACCGCGAAGAAGAGCATGACCTGATTCTGGATGTGTACTCGCCTTTGAAAGAATGCATTCCTCAGGGAAAAGAGATGTGTCTGGAAAGCCTCCTGGTACGGAATGACTCCAAATGCCGCGTATCTGACCGTATTGAACTGAAGGAAAGCCAGGGGAAAATCCTGCAGATCTGTCACAGCCAGGGACGTGTAAAGGTTGAGAAAACGAAAATTGTAGAAAATGGAATCCAGGCCGATGGAATTGTATTTATGAAAATCCTGTATATTACAGGAAATGATGAAATGCCATTCTATTCCGTTGATGGGATGATCCCTTTTTCCCATATAATTGAGGCAAACGGGATCAATGAGGACAGTATCTTTTTTCTACAGGCAGATCTGGAACAGCTGTCAACGTCTATGATCGACAGCAATGAGATTGAGGTGAAGGCTGTGATCAGTCTCAATGTGCTGGTGCTTCAGTGTGAAAACCGGATGATCATAAGCAAAGTGGAGGAGCGTCCCCTTGATATGGAGAAAATCCAGGCAATGCCGGGAATCACGGTGTATGTGGTGAAAAATGGGGATTCTATGTGGGATATTGCGAAAAGATTTTATACTACAGTGGAGGAAATCTGTGAGCTGAATGAACTGGAAGAGGACAGAGTTGTGCCTGGAATGCCGCTGCTGTTGGTGAAGAAGGTGGAAGGGTAAGGCGGCTTTCTGTTTACTGCATATATTTGGAGAAAACCTTTTCAAACATGCTCTGGTCACGTTGTGGACAGTAACGATATATATAGAATGAGAAATTTCCTCGCATAAATGTATTGAAAAAAATACAAAAATATTTTACAATAAAAGCATTGATAAAATTGTATACAAAGTACAAAGAAACTGCTGCCCTTAGAGCCTGCCAGAGGTTTTATGTGAGCGGCAGCTACAAGCGGAGGAAATTATGCGTTTACGTGCACTTGCAAAGATAAATCTGGGACTTGACGTGGTTGGAAAACGTGATGACGGATATCACGAAGTCCGTATGATCATGCAGACCATACAGATGTATGACGTGCTTGAAATTGAGAAAAAAAAGGAGCCGGGAATTGTCCTTACCACGAACATTCCTTACGTTCCTACTGACGAGCGGAATCTTGTATATAAAGCGGCGAAAATGTTAATGGATGAGTTTGATATAAAAGAGGGGCTTACCATGAATCTGGAGAAGTTTATCCCGGTAGCAGCCGGCATGGCTGGTGGAAGCTCTGATGCGGCAGCTGCTTTTGTTGGAGTGAACCGCCTGTTTGGACTGGGACTTTCTGAGGAAGAGCTGATGAAGCGTGCTGTGAAGGTTGGAGCTGATGTTCCTTATTGTGTGATGCGCGGAACTGCTCTTGCAGAGGGAATCGGGGAGAAGCTGACCAGACTTCCCAGAGTACCTTACTGCTATGTTCTGGTGGGAAAACCAGGAGTAAATGTTTCAACCAAGACTGCTTATGAGAACCTGAAACTGGACGATCCTGCTGTGGTTCATCCGGATATCGATGGTATGGTGACAGCTGTCAGAAATGGTGATCTTGATGGAATGATTTCCAGAATGGGAAATGTATTTGAACCGGGAATTATCAGCAAATATCCTGTGATCCAGGAAATCAAAGATTTGATGGAGAGCAACGGAGCACGTAAGGCCATGATGAGCGGAAGTGGTCCTACTGTATTTGGCATTTTTGATGATAAGGAGAAAATGGATCGGGCAGCAGCTGTTCTCAGGGAGAGCAGACTTGCGAAGACTGTTTTTGCCACAGATGTTTTTTAGCGGAGGAAAATACAAATGACAAGTGATTTTACAGTGCATATGGATGAGTATCTTCCACTTAGGGAGGTCGTTTTTAACACATTGCGTCAGGCAATCCTGAAGGGAGAACTGAAGCCGGGCGAAAGACTTATGGAGATTGCCCTTGCGGAGAAGCTTGGGGTGAGCAGAACTCCTATCCGGGAGGCCATGCGTAAGCTGGAACTGGAAGGGCTGGTTGTGATGATCCCGAGACGTGGAGCCCAGGTTGCCAATATTACAGAGAAGGATCTGAATGACGTTCTGGAGGTCAGGATCACTCTGGAAAATATGGCTATTGAGAAGGCCTGTGCCAATATGACAGATGCGGATATCCGGAAACTGGAGCAGGCGGCTGAGGTTTTCCAGACCAGTACGGCGGAAGGAGACCTGGTAAAGATGGCTGAGGCGGATGTGAATTTCCATGAGGTAATTTATGAAGCTGCTGATAATAAAAGACTGATGCAGGTTCTGAATAATCTTCGCGAGCAGATCTACAGATATCGTGTAGAATATTTGAAAGAGGATGAGTCCAGAAACCGTCTGGTGAAAGAGCATGAGAAAATTACCAGGGCGATTAAGGAACGGGACGTGAAAGCGGCACAGGAGCTGTCTTTTGAACATCTGGAAAATCAGCGGATGGGAATTATTCAGGCGATTCGGGCAGAAGAGTAAACTGAGTGGTTTTCTGGGAGCGGAGCGGGCACATCCTGCCCGCGTTCCTCTTTTGGGGAAGTTGAGAGAAAATGAATATAATTGTTTTTATGGGAGATACTGGGAGAGATAACCAGTGTCTTTTTTTTGTTGCCTGAAAATGGAAAAGAGGAGCAGCGTTGGATAAAAATGATAATATTGTTATGATTTCAAAGGATATTCGAGCAAATGAACGGTATATAAGAGAACGTCTGGCAGATTGTGGAGATATTCAGATCCGGAAGATGCGGCTGGGGGATGAGCGGAAGGTTGACTGTCTGATGGTCTATATTGAGGTAGCGACTTCCAATATGATGCTGGAGGACTCTGCCATTGGAAAAATGGTTGTGCATTTCTGGGAGATTTCGCCTGGGGAGATGCAGGAATTTGTGGAGTATAACAGTCTGGGAATTGCGGATGTAAAGAAGCTGACTGACATGGAGCAGGTGTTTGCAGGGCTGCTTGCCGGAAACGCGGTTTTCTTTATGGACGGATTTGACCAGGCTATGAAAATTTCCAGTGCCGGTTATCCAAGCATGGGGGTAACAGAAGTGGAGATGGAGAAGGTTCTGCGAGGTTCCAGGGAAGGCTTCTCTGATTCTGTGAAAATAAATTCGGCACTGATCCGGAAGCGGCTACGGGATACCAGATTAAAGGTAGTGGAATTTTATATTGGGGAGAGATCACATACACTGGTACAGATGGTGTACATGAAAGATCTGGTGCAGGAGGAATTTCTGGAGCAGGTGAAAGAGCGGCTTGGAGAGTTTCGAATTGATGGAATTCTGGACAGCGGAATGCTGGAACAGCTGACGGAGGATTCCTGGTTTTCCCCATTTCCACAGTATCAGACTACGGAAAGACCGGATCGGGCGGCGCAGGAAATTTTAAATGGAAAAGCAGTGCTTCTTTGTGATAATTCTCCGTCAGCGCTTATTTTACCAGGTGTTTTTCACAGTTTTATGGAAAGTAGTGAGGACTGGTATAACCGATTTGAAATGGCATCGTTTCTTCGAATACTGCGCTATGTGGCAATGGCAGCAGCTACGTTGCTGCCGGGGCTTTATCTTGCGGTGATCCGGTTTCATACGCAGATTCTTCCCACGAACATGCTTCTGTCCTTTGCCCAGGCAAGAGAAGGTGTACCATTTTCCAGCATTGCGGAGCTTGTTCTGCTGGAATTATCTTTTGAACTGATTCGGGAGGCAGGTGTGCGGATTCCGGGAGCACTGGGGAATGCTATGGGAATTGTGGGAGGACTGATCGTGGGATCCGCTGCTGTGGAAGCGAATCTTGTTAGCCCGATCGTGGTCATGGTTGTGGCAATAACTGCACTTGGTTCTCTGGCAATCCCAAATGAAGAATTTGCCTCAGCATTTCGGATGCTTAAATACTTCTTTTTGTTTTTGGGAGGATATCTGGGGATTTTTGGAATTGTGATCGGAGTATATCTGACAGTATCACATCTGGCAGGACTTCTCAGCTTTGGAGTCCCATATCTGACGCCCTTTGTCAAACAAAGTATGGATAATGGGACTGGAAACAAAATTGTGAGAGTGCCATTTAAAAAGAGATGGAGGCGTCCTTCATATGTCAGACAAAATGAGCGAGTGAGACTGCAAAAAATCCGCAATAAAAACAGGAAGGATAGGTAGCAGGAATAAATGAAATTTGCAGAAAATAATCGAATCTCCCAGCGGCAGCTCTACAGGCAGATCGTGATTGCGTTTATTGCACCATTAATATTGTGCCTTTTCGGAAACAGAAAAACTCTGGGGCTTGGCGGGCTGGCAGGGACTGCAGCAGCCCTTGCAGCTGTGCTGTTTTATGTGATTTTCCTCATCCGTCTTCGTTATGCTTTTGCCAGGCCCTGCAAAACAGCCGGTGTGGTGTGGGGACGGCTGACAGCGTTGTTTTTTCTTATATACTGTATTTTTGGAGCCGCATTTCTTTTGAACCTTCTGGGAGAAATTGTTGCAGTTAGTCTGGGAACAGGTATAGGAAAAAAATGGCTATGTCTGATCACATTGCTGGTTTGCAGTCTGGGCACGCAAAAGGGGATTCAGAGGCGAGGCAGAATGGGAGAAGTGTCAGGAGGCGTGGTACTTGCAGCGGTTATGCTTATGTTAGTCCTGGCTGTGGGACAGGGAAAATGGGAGTATTTTCAGGAAATGGTATGGAATTCCTCTTTCTCAGGAAGAAAAATTCTGGAAAGTGGATATGATGTGATATGTGCATTTTCCGGATTGGGGCTGCTTCCCTTTGCACTGAACTGTGTAGGAAACAGTAAAGATACAGGGAAAACTGTAAGCCTTGCCGTTTTTACCCTGGGAATTTTGCTTATTCTGACGGAATTGCTGCTTCCTTCTGTATTTGGATGGGGGCGGCTGAAATATGAAAGCTGTCCGATTTTGCCGCTTCTGTCAGGTGCGGAGCTTCCAGGGAATGTATTGGCAAGATTTGATGTCCTCTGGATGGGATTTCTTTTATACAGCCTTTTATTTTCTATTGGAAGTTTTCTGCATTATGGTCATTTAATTGTGGAAAAAGCAGATATGGGAACTGGAAAGCTGTGGATATCCATTCTGGTTTTTGCCGGAGCTGTGTGGGATATTGAAAGATGGGGAATCCGGAATAGTTTTCCATTATATTTGAAATATATTTTTGTGCCCGGAATGCTGGTGCTTCAGATTATGTTTTTTATGACAGGCAAAAAGAAGTGGAAAAAGAAGCTTGCCGTAGCGTGTGTCAGTGCATTGTTTCTGTTAGCCGGCTGTGGTGGTGTGGAACCGGAGAAACGCATGTATCCGCTTGCACTTGGAGCCGATATTACAGAGGGGAAATATCTGCTGACTTACGGAATTCCGGATCTTCCAAAATCTACAGGACAGGAAAAAGACGGGGAAGACCAGGGGAATGCTGCTCCGTCGATTCAGGGAGAAACTTTCCGTGAGATTGAAAATATATACAGCCGGACACAGGAAAAATATCTGGATATGGGACATCTGGAAATTCTGGTTCTTGGAGAGAGTCTGTTGGATGGAGGGCGTTGGGAGCAGGTTCTCGAGTATCTGAAGCAGGAGCCGACTATAGGTGAAAATGTTTATGTGTTTCGCTGTGCTGCGGCATCTGAAGCAGTAGCCTGGGTAAGCCCTCAGGACGTTTCTCTGGGAGAGTATCTTCTTGGGCTGCTGGAAAATAATCCAAATGGAAGCCCGGGACAGGCAGTAACGCTTCGTGAGGTTTATCATGAGTTTTATGAACGTGGTGCTTTGTCTGAATTGCCAGAACTGAAAATTTATGGAAAGGAATTGGAAGTGAAATTTTAGCCGAATCTCCCACAAATTGTGACGCACATCTTGCAGAAAGCCTTTTTCAGACACGCTCCAGGGAAGCTGCGAAAAGCAATAAGCAGTGGGAATAAATGTGATTATTCCGGGCCGGGACAGGGAATACTTTTGTTAAGAAAAATATGGGAGGTACTTTTATGCTTTGTCTGAGAAAAAACAAATATCATATAGCGGCAGCACTTCTGACAGCAGTATTACTTTGCCCGGGCAGTGAAAATTTTAATAAAAATTCTAACCTTCTTGCGTGGTGGGGAACCATTTATCCCCAGTTCTGTTTTATGGAAGCACCGAGGACGGAGAACGGTCAGAAAGCAGAGCCAAGATTTCATTTCTGGATTGTGGAGACACTTAACGCTTTGATGTAGTACAAGCACTTGCACCGCCGCTCCTTTGGTGTTAAAATGAAATACAGATTGCGAATATCGCTTGACTATGAATTTGGAGATAGATGAATGAAAATAGACAGAGATGCGCCTGTTGGTGTGTTTGATTCCGGTATTGGCGGACTTACTGTGGCAAGGGAGATCATGCGGAATCTTCCAGCAGAGAAAATCGTGTATTTCGGCGATACTGCCAGAGTTCCATATGGAAGCAAATCCAGAGAGACTATTATAGGATATTCCCGTCAGATAATCCGTTTCCTGAAAGAGCAGAAGGTGAAGGCGATTGTGGTGGCCTGTAATACAGCCAGTGCGTTTGCCCTGGAGGCAGTTCAGGAAGAATTTGACATTCCCATTCTTGGAGTGATTGAAGCCGGTGCCAAGGTAGCTGCGCAGGTTACCAGAAATAAACGGGTGGGAATCATCGGTACAGAAGGTACTGTTGGAAGTGGAATCCACGCGGAGGTTCTGAAAAAGATCGATCCGGAGATTACAGTGATCGGAAAGTCATGTCCCTTATTTGTACCGTTGGTAGAGGAAGGCTGGACTCATGATCCGGTGACAGTGGAAGTTGCAAGCCGATATCTGAAGGAACTACAGGAAAAAGATATTGATACACTGATCCTTGGCTGTACCCATTATCCACTGCTCCGTTCTACCATCGGACAGATCATGGGAGAGGGTGTTACTTTGGTGAACCCGGCGTACGAGACGGCACTGGAGCTTGGCAGACTTCTGAAAGAGCAGAATATGCAGAGCACCGGACAGGGACAGTCTGATTTCCCATATCGTTTCTATGTGAGCGATCTGGCAGAGAAATTCAAGGGCTTTGCCAATTCGATTCTGCCATTTGATGTGGAGAAAACGCAGAAGATTGATATTGAGAAATATTGAAAAAGAGAAAGAAATGGAACAATAATGGAAAAAGAAGTTTTAATTCACGTAAAAGGTTTACATATGATGGACACACCAGAAGGTGATGAGCCAATCGAGATTGTGGTTCCGGGAGAGTATTATTTCCGTAATGGAAGCCATTATCTTCGCTATGAAGAAATGCTGGACGAGCAGGGAGATCCTACTATAAATTATATCAAGATATCTTCCCGGGGAATGGAAGTCCGAAAAAAAGGACAGGTAAATACACATATGGTTTTTGAGCAGGGGAAGCGTAATATGGCATTTTATACCACCCCGTTCGGAACTCTTGAAATGGGAATTTCAGCGACGAATCTGGAATTGGAAGAAAGTGACGGTCAAATTGCCATGAAAGTGAACTATTCTCTGGACCTGAATCAGGAGCATGTGGCAGACTGCTGTCTGGATATTCAGGCGCAGGGGAAGAATACAACTGGGTTTGTGTTGTAGGAACTGTTGGGTAGAAGCATTACAGAAATTAATTTTAACAAGAAGACAGCAGGCGTTCGTTTGTTAGAATGAACTCCTGCTGTTTTTTTTATTGTTATTTGAATCGGTAGCAGTGGACGAATCTGGTATTGGAATCAATATTTTCAGATGAAACCAGTGGTCACTGGCGCTGACATCCACGGTATTCATGAATTTGAAAAGGGTTCCATCGATGACGCTGGTTATGGTAATCCCATGTTTCTGGCAATATATGGTTTTCATTTTTTATGTAATGATGTAAACAAAAGAGGTGCGACTTAAAAGTTTGTTTTTAAGCTGCGCCTTCTTTGTTTAATTCACCAGCCGTAACCAGATACGAAAGCGTAATCTGTAGCTTTTTAAACGTGGGATGTTGTGGACTCCTGGAGAAATTCATTTTATACTATAGTTAAATTATGAGTAGATTTACAAGAAATGAGAATTGGTTATTGTTCAAAGATTGTGAACAGCAATAATTTACGGGAGGAAAACAGAAATGGAACATACATTTTGGATCTGGTATCCGGGAGATTTTGAATTATATCATGCCATGAAGCAGAATTTCAGCCGTGTGGAGAGAGGTTTTGGATGGCCGGCATTTTGGAAGAGTGAGGGCTTCCGCAACCGTGTGGCTTTCCGCCGGACTTATGAATTGGAGCAGGAGACCAGTTTTACTGTATTTTCCAATGCGATTGGTCATGTGCTTGTAACCAGGGAGAATGGGGAGAAGAAATATCCATTTGGAAAGAAGATTACAGTAGCACCTGGAAAGGTGCGGATCTCTATTCATGCAGGCTGTGTGGAGGCATTTCCTTGCGCTTATGTGCAGGGTGAGGTGATCCATTCTGATAAAACATGGAAGGCAGAGGATTATTCCCAGCCATTAGTGCCGGTTGGAGTGTGTAAGTATTTTACCAAGCCGGGACAGAATCCTACTGTGTGGGAATATACAGAAAAAGAGTGCAAGCCGGTGAAAATCAGCGAGATAAACGGTGGCGTGCTGGCAGAGTTTGAGACGGAACTGACGGCGGCGGTTTATGTGAAAAGTAAACGCAGTAATTGTGTTGACAGTACAAGCGAAGATGAGGATTTAGAGGTTTTTTGCGGTGAATCTGAGGACGAAGCTCTTGACCTTGAGCACTGCTACTACAGCTGGCAGCCGAATCCGGTTACAAATCGATGCCCATGCTGTGCAGTCCGTTTTGCATTCATTCCGAATTGCAAAGCCGAAGATGTGGAAATCACAGCATTCTATCAGTATGTAGATTTCCCGAAACGCGCTTCCTTTAAGTGTAATGATGAGAAACTAAATAAAATCTGGGAGGTGGCGGAGCATACCTTCCGTCTTTGCAGCGGTATCTTTTTCCTGGATGGGGTGAAACGTGACAAATGGATCTGGTCTGGAGACGCCTACCAGAGCTTTTTTGTAAATCAGTATCTGCTGGCAGATCCTGATATTGACCAGAGAACTCTTTTAGCACTACGTGGAAATGATCCTATGACAAGACATATCAATACCATCATGGACTATTCCCTGTTCTGGATCCTGGGCGTGCTTTATCATTATGAGGCATATGGTGACCTGGAATTTGTCCGCCAGGTTTATCCGAAAATGTGCTCCCTTATGGAGTTCTGTGAGGGTCAGCTGGATGAAAACGGATTTCTTGTAGGTCGTGAAAATGACTGGATCTACATTGACTGGGCTGACATGGATAAGACTGGTGCCCTTTGTGCAGAGCAGATGCTGTTCGCAGCATGCTGGCAGACCATGGCGAAAGTGAGTGCGGCTCTTGGAGAAGAAAATCCGGAATACATGGAGAAATATGAGAAACTGATCGGGCAGATCCGTAAATTATACTGGGATCAGGAGAAAGGCGCATTTATTGATTCCTTTGAATCCGGTAAGAGAAATGTGACCCGTCATGCCAATATTTTTGCAATTCTTTTTCACATTGCAACACAAGAAGAGCAGGAGAAAATTCTGGCAAATGTAATTAAGAATGATGCAATTCCGGCAATTACAACTCCGTATTTCAACTTCTTTGAACTGGATATGCTCTGCCAGACCGGAAATCTGGAATTTGTACTAAATAAGATTCGCAATTACTGGGGCGGTATGCTGGACCGCGGTGCAGTTACCTTCTGGGAAGAGTTTGACCCGGAGGCACCAGTAGAAACTCAGTACGATATGTACGGCGACCGCTTTGGAAAAAGTCTCTGCCATGCCTGGGCTGCAAGCCCGATCTATTTCCTGGCGAAGTATTTCATGGGGCTGAAATTTACTGGAGTCGGCGGAAAAGAATTTGTGGTAGAACCGCATACTGAGTTTTTCGACAGCTTTGATTGTACATTGCCTGTTGCTGAGGGACAGGTACATATTGTGTGGGATGGGAACGAGCTGAAGGTAGAGAAGACAGCTCACAGACTTGATTTATAAAGTTCTGTGGGCTGTTATTAGCGTAAAAAAAAGGACTGTTCACGCTAATTCTTCCACAGAGATAGGAAAAAGCAGTAAACTGTCAACAGAACGAGAATGCCGAAAAGGTAGTTGGTTTAAGGACAGAGATTTCAGAAAGGAGCAGTTTACTGTATGCAGAAAATTGATTTTAACAAGGATTGGATGTGCAGGTGTCTTACCAGGGATGAGGAAGCTTATCCGGTGACTTTGCCACATGACGCCATGTTGAGTGAGCCGCGTACTCAGGAGAGTACCGGCGAGGGAAATATTGGATGGTATATTGGTGGGGATTACGAATATACCAAGAATTTCTTTGTGCCAGAGGAGTATAAAGGTAAGAAAGTCCTCATTGAATTTGAGGGTATTTACCACAATGGTGAAGTTTACATAAATGGGAAAAAGGCGGCTTACCGTCCTTATGGTTATACCAATTTTTATGTGGATACAGAGGGCTTTTTCCAGTATGGAAAAGAGAATGAGATCAAAGTCATTGCGCGCAATGCTGACCAGCCAAACAGCCGCTGGTATTCAGGAACCGGTATTTACCGTCCGGCTTATCTGTATGTTGGGGAAGAGAAACATATTCCGGTAAACGGTGTGAAAATCCGTACTTTAAGCTATGATCCTGCGAGAATTGAGGTTGTTGTGAAAACTTCTGAGCCGGGAGAGGTTTCCCTGAAGATTGAGTTTGAGGGCTCTAAAGTACTTAGAGTAATTGGTGAAAGTACAAAAATAGGAAATGTAAACAATGACAAAATAATATCATCAGATAATAAAAACATGCAGCCAAATGAATCAGTACAGACTGGAAAAAATGGTCAGAAGAGTGAATTGGCGCAGGTGGAAGCGGAAAAAAATAATCAGGCAGCAGCATACCAGGCCATCTTTCAACTGGATGTTCCAAACGCAAAACTCTGGGATACAGAGCACCCGAATCTCTATACCTGTAAAGCAGTTTTCGGCGAAGACGAAGTAACCGAAACCTTCGGAATCCGTGAGCTGATCTGGAATCCGCAGGTAGGAATGACTATTAACGGAGAGCGTGTGATCCTTCGCGGAGCCTGCTTCCATCATGACAATGGTGTGCTTGGAGCATGTACTTATCCGGAAGCAGAAGAACGTAAAATGCGAATTTTTAAGGAGAATGGATATAATGCAGTCCGTTCCGCACACTATCCATGTTCCAAGGCACTTCTGGACGCCTGTGACCGTGTGGGAATGCTGATGATGGATGAATATGTAGATGTATGGTACATTCATAAGACTAAATATGATTATGCCGGACAGCTTGCGGACTGGTGGAAACAGGATTTAAAAGACATGGTTGATAAGGATTACAACCATCCAAGTGTGATTATGTACTCCACAGGAAATGAGGTTGCAGAGACTGCCCAGAAGAAGGGAATTGCCCTTACCGGTGATATGACAAACTATCTTCACAGCCTGGATTCCACCCGTCCTGTTACCTGCGGAATCAATATTTTCTTCAATTTCTTAAGCTCCATAGGACTTGGCGTTTACAGTGATGACAAGGCAGAAAAGAGCGCTGGAAATGCAGAGAAAAATGCCGCTCAGGCAGCTGGAAAGAATGAGAAAAAAGTAGTTAAAAGTGGTGAAAAGACAGTAAATAAAGCCACAGAAAATGGAAAAAAAGGATTAGGCAGCACCAAGCCGGAAAAGAAGAAAAAGCCGGTAGGAAGCGAGTTCTATAATACTCTTGCCTGTCTGGTCGGAGACTACTTTATGAAGTGCGGTGCCACCCTTTATCCATGCGATTTAAGGACGAAGGATGCCTACGCAAACATGGATATCGCAGGTTATAATTACGGTATTTTCCGCTACAAACATGACCTGAAAAAGTACCCGAACCGTCTGATTCTGGGAAGTGAAACCTTCTGTAAGGATGCATATAGTTTCTGGGAAATTGCCAAAAAAAATAAAAGAATTATCGGTGATTTTGTGTGGGCAGGATGGGATTATATCGGAGAAGTCGGTGATGGTGCAGCAGAGTATTCTGACTATAAATTTGAAGATCCAGCCACGAGAATGACAGGTGGAAATGGTCGAATTGACCTGAATGGAAAGCCGCGTGCAGAGGCTGCATATACTCGAGTTGCTTTTGAAAGAGAGACAGGTCCGTTTATTGCAGTTGATCCTGTTTACCAGAAAGAAAAGCTTCGTCTTACCGGCTGGCAGCTGACAAAGGCTCTGGAAAGCTGGGCATGGGATGGCTGTAACGGAGAACCGGCGAAGGTAGAAGTTTATGCAAGGGCTGCACAGGTTGAGCTGTTTATCAATGGCAAAAGTGCTGGTAAAAAGAAAGTGAAAAAATGCCGTGCAAACTTTAATATCACCTATCAGAATGGGGAGATAACGGCGGTTTCTTACGATGAAAACGGAAGAGAAATCAACCGTTATTCATTACATACAGCAGGAAAAGAAACGGTTCTTCAGGTGCGCCCAGAGGAGAAAACCGTAAAACCGGAGGGCCTTGCATTTATTCAACTGCAATACACAGATAGCAAGGGAATCTGGAAACCAATGGAGAAACATAACATAAAAGTAACAGTAGAAAATGGTGTCCTGAAGGGACTCGGAAGCCCGGCTCCTTATGTAAAAGGGAATTATACTGACCATACTGTGGCGACTTATTATGGTGAGGCAATGGCAGTTGTACAGGCAGATGGAAACGGACCGGTGAAGGTTACCGTGGCAGATGAAGAACGGTTTTATGTGGTGGAAATTCCATGTGAATGAAGTGAAAGACTTATGATTTAAGGTGGAAAAGAGGTTGAACAAATGAAGAAAAAAGGTTTTATCATAGGTGGAATCTGTCTTGCTGCTATAGTTGGTATTCTAGGTTACAATCATGAAGCTGTTCGTGTGGTTTTTCATAATGTATACTCTCCATCAGTGAAATTGGATGATTCTTCCAAATGGAATGGTGGAAAAGCTTATGAGAAGCTGCCATATTCTGAGACTTCCGAAAATGATTATCTGGATCTGTATGTGCCGGACAGTGAAGAACCTATGCCGTTGATCATATTGGTACATGGGGGCGGCTTCGTATACAATGACAGCCAGTCCCGTCAGGCGCAGCTGATGTACCGCTATTTCCGCGATCATGGATATGCATGTGCATCCGTTAACTATCGTCTTGCCCAGGAAGCAGCCTTTCCGGCCGGAGTGGAAGATGTGAAATCGGCAATCCGTTTTCTTCGTGCAAATGCAGAGAAATATGGATATGATCCGGAGCGTTTTGCAATCTGGGGAGAGTCAGCTGGGGGGTATTTATCAGTGATCTGTGGCGCTTCTAATGATGAGGAATTTAATAGTGTTCCATTTATCGGAGAAGATAAGAACCATCCTGTTTCCAGTGAAGTTCAGGTGATTCTGGACTATTACGGCTGTATGGAATTCGGAACTATGGAAGATGATTACAGGGAGCTGAGGATTCCAAAAATTGTCCGCTGGGCGGCCAGCCTGTGGCTTCAGGGAGCAATTAAAGATACCGGCTACGAAGATGTAGAATCTTATTGGATGCGCAAGGATGTAAAAACTCTTACTGAGGATGAGAAAAACAATTATAGTCCATTATATTATATTGAGAAAAATCTTACGGAGAAAAACAGCCCGGATATATTGATCTGGCATGGTGATGCGGATTTAGATGTTCCGTATCTGCAGTCTGAGAGACTGAATGCACTGCTTACAAGAATTGTTGGGACAGATAAGGTGGAATTTAAGCTTTTTCATAATTATAAGCATGCGGCAGATCAGCTGTACAGTGATGAAAATCTGGGAATCCTGAAAGAATATCTGGATGAGAAATTTGCATAAGGGAAGTCGCATACATTAATATGAGCGTGATTACCGGAGAATCGGCAGACACATAAGCTGACAGAAACGAAGAAAATATCTGGCACAGGGCAGAATTGCCCCGTCAGATATTTTTTTGCCCTCAAATAAAAAGGTTTTAACAAAATCTGTCAAAACCTTGAAAAAGCTAAATGGGTTTGATATGCTGTCTATATATATCTTTTGATGAGTTGTAAGTCATTGTTTACAGGTAATATTCTGTGCGGGTAAATTTTGCACAGAATTGCAGCACAAGGTGATCATTGTGCACTTAGTGAGCAGTGCTATTTTATATAGTAGGGAGAAACTATGAAAATAGAAAAAAAACTATGGATCACTCTGTTCGTATTTGGATTGTTTGCAATTGGTTTTTCAGGTTGGATATTCAGTCAGAGTACAGCCAGGGAAAAATTGCTCTGGGATAATACGATTAGGTTTGAAACAAAAAAACTGACAGATGGAGAAATCAAATCAGAGAATATTGCTCTGCCCGAAGACTTCGATGATCCCAGATCAATCTTATTTAAAACCACACACACCATTGCAGAAGTGTGGCTGGACGGAGAAAAAATATACGAATACGGAAATGAAGAAGATGCTCCCAGCTTTATGAAGTCACCGGGAAGCTGCTGGCACATTGTGAATATTCCGGAAGACAGCGCTGGTAAAAGTCTTGAGGTCAGAATTATTCCAGTATATGACAACTATTATGGAAATGAAGTCAGCATTGTATACGGAACACGGGGCAATTGCGTTCTGAAAATTTTAATGGACAGCTTTAAAACCCTGTTGCTCAGCTGCGGGATCCTGTTTGCAAGCATCATCTGCCTGCTGCTTTATTTGGGAGCAGTGCGAAGAAAAAGAAGAGACAAGACAGAAACGAAGATAGAGGTCTTTTTAAACCTTGGATTTTTCTCATTGCTGATTGCAGTATGGACACTGGCACAATGTGGATTCCTGCAGTTTTTGATTCCGGATGGAAGAACTTTGTATTTTGTAGATTATTTTTCATTCTTCCTTTTCCCGGTACCCTTTAATTTTCTGCTATATGATATCTGCAAAAGCAGATACCACAAAGGTGCATTGATTTTTCCCATTCTTTATCTTGCGAATATGGCAGCTGACGTTCTGCTTCAGTGTACGGGAATTATTGATATATTCCGGCTGCTTCCCGCAACCCATGTTATTATGGTTGCCAATGCAGTTTACACAGTTGCCCTCATTCTTTACGAGGCCAGAAAAGAAGGCAACGATGAAGCCAAGAAATTCCAGTATCCTATGTGTGTGCTCATAGTATTCGGAATGGTAGAAATGTTCCTTTATTATTTGAGAAAATTTCAACAGACATCCATTTTGCTTCCCATAGGAACCCTGCTGTTTATCATTATGCTGATCTGGATCCAGGTTTCCCAATATTACGATCAATACATCCAGAAACAAAAGGTGATCTATCTGCAGAAAATAGCCAACATGGATATGCTCACAGAGGCCATGAACCGAAACGCTTACGAGGACATGGTGAAATATCTGGAGGAAAGTGATATTAAACTTCGTACAACAGGTGTAGTTCTGTTTGATCTGGATAATCTGAAAGTGATCAATGACAATTTTGGGCATGAAAAGGGAGACGAAGCGCTGAAGCTATGCTATCAGTGTATCAGTCAGGCATTTCAGAATGTAAAGAACTGTTTTCGGATTGGCGGCGATGAGTTTGCATATGTATATCATAGCGATGAGAAGGATATGATTCCGGAACGGCTGAAGGCGCTGGAGCTGATTTTGAAAAAAACAGCGGAAACGAACAAGCTGGAGTATCCACTCAGCATGTCAGCCGGATATGCTTATTATCAGCCTGATATAGATTTTGACTTTAAGGATATTGTAAGACGAAGTGATACCATGCTGTACCGTCAGAAGCGCAGAAAGAAGGTGGCACGGTCAGCAGGTCTGGACAATCTGCTCTCCCGTATGAGTAAGCAGTCGACAGAGGAGATCACAGATGAGGTGATCCTGCAGGAGAAAAAGTTTCAGAGCATGTCTGTGGATGAGCTTTGCAGTGTGATCGATCTTCTTAGTCCGACTACAGATAATTACCCATATGTGGTTGACTTTCGGTCGGATTTTTATTACATAGCAAATCAGGCTCTTGAACGCTTCTGTATTCCCAAAAATGGTTTTCATAATGTAATTTCGAAGCATAAGGAATTTGTATATGCACCGGATTATGAAAAACTGAAAGCGGAATTTGATGATCTTCTGGAAACAGACCGCTGCACCCATAGCATGGAATATCGTTGGCTGGATCTGAAAAAAAAGCCGATCTGGATTCATTGCAAAGGGTATCTGGTCCGTGACGATAACATGAAACCTCTTTATATGATTGGTTGTGTGAACGAAATTGGAAAGAGACAGAAGGCAGATAATGTAAGCGGACTATTGGGAGAGTCTGGTTTCCGGGAGTATATGAACCAGCTGGATACTCCTTTGGAGACAGGATATCTGCTTCGTATAGGAATCGATCATTTTAAGGAAATCAATGATAACTTCGGACAGGAGTACGGTGACTTTGTACTTAAGAAAACGGCGGAGTGTATTTCAGGCTGTACATCAGAAGGACAGAAGGTGTACAAGCTTGTGGCAGATGAATTTCTGATTCTGGATGTTGCTTCTGACGAAGCGAAGGATGCGGATAAGCTTTATGATAAAGTGAGAGAGGCAATAGACAGATTTATTGAAACCAATGAATTTAAAGTCATGTATACGGTTTCAGGAGGAATTGTACCATTTGCGGCATTAAAGGGAAATCAGTGTTCAGAAGCATTGAAGCTGACGGATTTTGCCCTGAATGAGGCGAAGAAGCTGGGAAGAAACCGTTGTTATATATTTAATGGGGAAACCTACAGAAAATTTCTTCGGAAAAGGGAGATCACCCAGGAACTGCGGGAAGCTGTGATCAATGGATTTCAGGGCTTTACAGCTTTTTACCAGCCTGTATTTGCTGAAGACAAAAAAGTGCCTTATGGAGCAGAAGCTTTAATGCGTTTTACCTCTGAAAAATTCGGAATGATTTCACCGGCGGAGTTCATTCCCATTCTGGAAGAAACAGGTCTGATTATTCCTGCTGGCCGCTGGATGATGAAAGAGGCTATGGGAAAATGCAGTGAGATCAGGAAGATACTTTCAGGGTTCCGGATGAGTATTAATATTTCCCAGGTACAGGCCTCTAAGTCTGATGTGATTCAGGATATCAGTGCAGAAATGAAAAGGACAGGGCTGCCGCTGGAAGCGGTGATCGTGGAATTGACAGAGAGCGATCTTCTGGAACAAAATATAAATGAGAAGCATTTTCTCACAGAACTGAAGCGAATGGGAATCAGTCTGGCGCTGGATGACTTTGGAACCGGCTACTCGAACTTCCATTATCTCAGCGAGCTGAAACCAGAGATCATTAAGATCGACCGTTCTTTCACTGCGAAAGCAGTTGCAGATGAGCAGGAATATTATCTTCTGAATCAGTTTTGCACCATGATTCATAATCTGGATATGAAGATTTGTATCGAAGGTATAGAAAGTGCCCAGGAATGGCTCAAAATCCGAAAGCTGTGCCCGGAATTCACACAGGGATATTTCTGGGGGAAGCCTTGTGGGTATGAAGAGTTTGTGAGAAAATTTGTACAAGAAAAATAAGAGAAATCCGGTACAAAGTGTATAAAAATGCTTTGTGCCGGATTCTTTTTATGTGTGTATAAAATAATCTGCTACAGCACATAAAATTAAAAAAATGTAAAATACAAAAGTTTTAAAAATACATTTTAAAAACTTGAAAAAATATCAGTGATAAGCAGTTAGGAAATGAGTGAGAAAATGGAAAAAATGATAGAGATAATTTGATACTGGATGTTGATGGCAATAAATTAGATAGATTTTGCAAATTGACGTTGCGTGGGATTTAACCTATAATGAAATTAGTTTTATGAGTGAAATGGGGGAAACTATGCGCGTTGATGAGGTCATGACAGAAATTATACAACGGTGCAGATTGTATGGGGCACAGAAGATAATTCTGTATGGATCCCGGGCAAAGGGAACTGCGACAGAGCGGAGCGATATTGACATTGCAGTGTCTGGAGTCGCTTCACACGAAATTCTTGATTTGCAGGAGAATTTAGAAGAGATTCCAACATTGTACACAATTGATCTGGTTGATCTTGATACTTGTCAGAATCAGCTGTTGTTGGAGGATATAAAACAATATGGACGAGAAATTTATAAGAAGATTTGAGTCGTTTAGAAATTCACTGGACTCTCTGGCGGAGGCGAAACAGCGTGATTTGTCAGATTCTTTTGTACTTAGTGGAACCAGTGCTAAATTCAGTATTACATTTGACTTGGCGTGGAAGGTTATGAAAGATATTCTGGTACAGTATTATGCAATAACTGGATTTGTCACTGGCTCACCAAGAGAAGTTCTCAGAGAATCATTTCAGGCGAATCTGATTACTGGTGATGAGTGGATGGATATGCTGAAAGTAAGAAATCAGCTTGCACACGACTATGATGGAGTGATTGTGAAAGAACATTGCGGGACAATTGTTCATGTGTATATTGATAAATTATATGATTTCAAAAAGGCTGTTGAAAAATTGCTGAAAGAATAATACATCGACCGGGGCATGCCCGGTCGGTTGTTTTTAGGGAGTTTGGGTTATGGCTAAGGTGTATTTTGTGAGGGAAGAGATTAGTATAGAGGTTCCGGTGGGAATCAGCGTGCTGGAGGCAGAGATTCGGGCGGGGCTTGCGCCGGATGCGCCTTGTGGGGGGCAGGGAACCTGCGGGAAATGTCTGGTGAAGGTGGATGGAAAGCCGGTGCTGGCGTGTCAGACGAAGGTGGAAAAGGACTGTCAGGTGGAGATTCCCGGGAAGAAAAATAGAGGTAAAATTTTGAGCGAAGGATTTTCCAGAAAGGTGAATTTCCAGCCGGAATTGCAGGTGAAAACAGTGTGGCTGGAGAAGCCGGAGACTGGGGAAAAAAAGTCAGAGTGGGAGCGGCTGGTGGAAGACGTATATGGAATCTCAGACAATAAAAGAACGTCAGATGTAGATTATGGGTGTATAAAAACAGATGTAAAACTTGCCGGAAGTCTCTATGAAAAACGAAGCTTCAATCCAGAGTGGCAAGTAGCCTATACAGATGAAGAAATCCTTGATTTAAGACCAATTGTTGGCGTCCATGAAGATTCTGTCCATGGAGTGAATAGTAGTGGTGAAAAAGGTGATGAGATTTTTACTGCGGCAATCGACCTTGGAACGACTACAATTGTGGGGTATCTTCTGGATGGTAGAACTGGGGAAAACTTGGCAGTAGAAAGTAGAATGAATCCTCAGATGCAGTATGGCGGAGACGTAATTCAAAGAGCCAATTATGCGCTGGAACATGGCACAGAAACGCTGAGCAAGTGCGTGCAGAAGACAATAAATAAAATACTGGAAAGTCTTATTGTAAAAACTCAAAAAGCTCCCAAAATAGCAAGTGGAAGGAAAAAAGTGAATGATCAAACTGTCAATGGCAAGACGAAAAGCGCTGAATGGATGCCTGGAGTGGAAGATATCTATCAGGTAAGTCTTGTTGGAAACACCTGTATGCACCACCTGTTTCTTGGAATTTACCCGGCTTCTTTGGCACATGCGCCATATACGCCTGCAATCAGTCAGTCCCTTACTTTGCGCGCAGCTGATTATGGTATTCACATCCACCCAAAAGGCCAGTTGCTCCTTCTTCCGAATATCGCCGGATACATAGGCGCAGACACCAGTGGCTGTCTTCTGGCTCTTCGACAGGATTTGAAGGATGAAATAACTTTAATGCTGGATATCGGAACTAACACAGAGATGATCCTTGGAAATAAATATGGCCTGGCAGCCTGCTCCGCGGCATCTGGCCCAGCCTTTGAAGGGGCGAAGATCCAGTGCGGAATGCGGGGGCTTCCGGGAGCTATTGATCATGTAAAATATGAAGATGGAAAATGGCAGTATACCACAATTGGCGGTGAGAAGCCTGCAGGCCTATGCGGTTCCGGGCTGATTGATCTGGTGGCAGAACTTCTGCGAGTTGGTTTGCTGGATGAGAATGGAATTCTTCACAGCGGGCAGGAAAGAGCAGACACGTTTATGCTTGTGCCACCACAAGAAACTGGTTTTTCCCAATGTGGGCAGAATATGTCAGAGGATGAGCAAAGTGAGAAAACGGAGTGTTTACAGAGAAACGAAAAAAATGGGAGTGGGCAGTCGCGTTTCGAGAATGATTGCGGAGTCTATCTTACCCAGAAAGACATTGGCGAGGTTCAACTTGCCAAAGCAGCCATTGCCGCTGGAATCCAACTCTTATTAAAGAAAAGAAACATAGAAGAATCCCAGATCCAGACTGTATATCTGGCTGGTGGATTCGGCAATTATATGAATGCAGAAAATGCGGCCCGGATTGGTCTGATCCCGGAGAGCTTTGTGAAGAAAGTACAGTGTGTGGGAAATATCGCTGGGGAAGGTGCTAAGATTGCATTGCTAAATAAGAATGAGCGCCATGAGATCGAAAGAGCGGTACAGAGCATTGAATTTCTGGAACTGGCGGCCTGCCCGGAATTTCAGGATTGTTTCGTAGATGAGCTGGGATTTGAAAGGTAAAGAGATTTCCGGTTACTGTTCACTGGTAATATTCCGCGAGGTGTTTTTTGTGAACAAAGTTCACAGAAAACCCGAGAATTGCGGCGCGAAATCATGCGAATGCATGATTTCTGTGCATCGCGAAGCGCGTTACTGGTCACGGAGTGAACAGTAACGATTTCCGTGTTTATTACAGGAAATTTTAGTGCTGATTTTATAAAAATAGAAGACTGAGAATTATAAAATGTTTTTGTATATTATTATCTGTGGATAATAATGATTTAAAAAGGATTAGAGACATGAATTTCAAAGACTTAAAACAACTATGCCTGTCCCACGGTTTTACCAACGTGGCTCCGTTGGCCTGCGATACCATTGAACTAAAGCCAGAAGTACGCCAGATGTGCGCCTCCGATTCCTGTCACAAATACAACAAATGCTGGAGTTGTCCGCCCGGCTGCGGAACCCTGGAGGAATGCGAACAAAGAGTAAGAAAGTATAAACTTGGAATCCTGGTACAGACAGTGGGACAGCTGGAGGATTCCATGGATGGGGAAGGCATGATGCGCACAGAAGCTACGCACAAAGCCTCCTTTTACAGCCTGGAAAAAGATCTGCGGAAATTTTACCCGAACATGCTTCCAATGGGCGCAGGCTGCTGCACAAAATGCAAAACCTGCACCTGCCCGGAGGCCCCCTGCCGATTTCCGGACCAGGCCTTTTCCTCAATGGAAGCCTATGGAATGCTGGTCATGCAGGTTTGTCAGGCAAACCACCTTGACTATTATTATGGTCCTGGAAAGATTGCGTATACCAGCTGTTATTTATTAAAGTGAAACTGGGAAGATGAAATGCAGGTGGTTAGATATTTCGCAAAGAAAAGTTGTATATGTGAGTATTTTACGATGCTTTGCGCTGAAATCCTGCATATGCATTTAGTTGTGAAATTATTCACAGTAAGATAGTATAATCGAATGAGAAAATAACAGAAGAGGAATTTCCCCCAATTGATATAAAATGAATTTGTAAAAGCAAGTCCATTTAGCGGAGGACTTGCAGCGGAGAGAACGAAACTGTTACAGCTTGCGGAGAAGATTGTGACGGAAAATTACAAGTTACTGGTCACGGAGTGAACAGTAGCAATTACAATTTCATATTGGAGGGAAAATGCCATGATTATTATTGGTGAGAAGCTGAACGGATCCATTCCGTCAGTTGCAAAAGCCATCGCTGAGAAGGATGCGGACCTGATCAGAGAAAGAGCCAGAATGCAGGCAGAAGCGGGAGCCACATTTCTGGACGTATGTGCCTCAGTAGAAGAGGCTGTAGAAGTAGAAACCTTGAAATGGATGATCGACCTTGTACAGGAAGTGACAGATACACCAATCTGTGTGGACAGTCCAAGTGCCAGATCCTGTGTTGCAGCCATTCCATTTTGTAAAAGACCGGGACTTATTAACTCTGTTTCCCTTGAAGGAGACAAAATTGACACGATTTTTCCAGTGATCGCAGATACAGACTGGGAGTGCGTAGCCCTTCTCTGCGACAATGATGGAATTCCGGATTCCGTAGAGCGTCGTATGAAAATTTTCTTCGGAATTATGGAAAAAGCGAAACAGTACGGCATTGCACCAAGCCGTTTACATATTGACCCACTGGTTGTAACCCTGGGAACAGACCAGACTGCGCTGACTGTATTTGCAGACTGCTGCAGAAGAATCAAATACGAATATCCGGAAATCCATATCACCAGTGGACTTTCCAACATTTCCTTCGGACTTCCGGTGAGAAAAAATATTAACCAGGCATTTATGGTTCTCGCTATGAATGCCGGTATGGACAGTGCCATCGTAGATCCTACCAACAAGAACATGATCGGTATGATCTATGCCACAAATGCACTGTTAGAGCGTGATGAATACTGCCTGGGTTACATTGGTAAATTTGGAAATAAAGCCACAGAAGAAGCTGCACAGCCAGTTCCTGCTTCTCCACTTGATGAGAAAATGCAGAAGGTTTTCAAATTAACTCAGGATGGAAAAAATAAAGAAATCGGACAGGCTGTTCAGGAAGCACTTGATGCAGGCTGCGACCCGACTGCAATCCTCAATGACGCTATGATCGGCGCCATGGCAGTGGTTGGCGAGAACTTTAAGAAAGAGATTATTTTCGTACCACAGATGCTGGCAGCAGCCAGGGCTATGAAGGCTGGTGTGGAAGTTCTGAAGCCATATCTTGCAACTGGCGAGGCTGGAAGTGCAGGAACGATTATCCTTGGAACTGTTGCCGGAGATCTTCATGATATCGGTAAAAATCTGGTTGGAATGATGTTTGAAAGTGCCGGCTTCGAAGTGATCGATCTTGGCGTTGATGTGCCGATCCAGACTTTTATTGATGAGGTAAATAAGCACAAAGAAGCAAGTATTGTTGCACTTTCTGCGCTTCTTACCACTACAATGCCGTCCCTTCGTGACACTGTGGCGGCACTTCTGGAACAGCCATTCAGAAGCAGGATTAAGATCATGGTTGGCGGTGCGCCGATCAGTCAGGAGTTTGCAGATGAGATCGGAGCAGACGCATACACAGAGGATGCAGCCTCTGCGGCAGAGCAGGCGAAGAAATATGCAGAATCCGGTTTCTGTGCAAAGGCAGCGGCTGGAGAATTTGATCCGGCACCTGCAAAGGATAGTGAAGAAGTTACTGAGACAGGAAAAACCGCGAAACCAGCGGAAAATATTGCAACTGAGGAAACTTTTACAGAAAATGGTTCCTGGCTTCGAAAGCCCATACAGGTTGAGCCGCATTTTGTAAAAGAAGAAGTAGATTTAAGCAAAATCCAGCTTCCGAAGCCAGGCGAAGGCTACAAGGTAAACATGGAAGCTGCCAAAGAGAAATTCCGCAATTACTGGGCACATAAGAACACAGGAAGACCGCTTATGTGCGTAATCGCAAGAAGACCGGAGGTAGAGCAGTATTCCGATGGAACTCCTGTAGAGGGTGGCTATCTGGATCAGATCTGCCAGGGCAAATATTACAATATGCCGGAAGAACTGAAATGGAAAGACATGGAGGATAAATACCAGAATCCTCAGAGAATCGTTGACCGTTACCGTTACTTCTGTGAGACCCATGCGTTCCTTGGTGAGAGCTTCCCGAACCTGAATATCGACTTTGGACCAGGTTCCCTTGCTTCTTATCTTGGATCTGAGATTGGATTCAAAGAAGACACTGTATGGTTCAATAAGTGTCTGGACAGCTGGGACGGTGTTCCGAAGCTGACCTTTGATCCGGAGAATAAATGGTTTAAGAAACACATTCAGCTTGCAAAAGACTGCCAGGCACTTGCCGGAGATGACTTCTATGTGGATATGCCTGACCTTATGGAAAATATTGACGTTCTTGCTTCTCTTCGCGGAGCCCAGGACATTCTCTTCGACCTTCTGGATGAGCCGGAAATGATCGGAGAAAGAATCCAGGAGGTAACGGATATTTACTATGAATATTACGACCGCTTCTATGATATCATTAAAGATGAAGAAGGCGGAAATGCATACACCGTATTCCAGATCTGGGGACCAGGCAGAACTGTGAAGCTCCAGTGCGACTTCTCCGCAATGATGTCACCGGAAGACTTCCGGAAATACATTCAGCCGTCCTTACGTACCCAGTCTGAAAATGTAGACCATGTACTTTACCATCTGGATGGACCGGCTGCAATCAAGCATATGGACGCCCTTATGGAAATTGATGGAATCGATGCTCTTCAGTGGACCAGCGGCGATGCCGGCCCGGACGGAACACTTCCGGATTGGGATGTGATCTACGACAAAGCTATCGCAGCAGGAAAATCTATCTGGGTAAAGGTTTATTCCGGAGAATTCGAAGACTGGATCCGCAACGTAGACCGTATTGTAAAGAAATACGGCTCCCACAGTCTTTTCCTTCTTTTCCCGGAAATGTCCATGGAGCAGGCTGCATATCTTCTTGATTATGCAGACCGCAACTGGAGCGATGTGAAGGGTACTTTTGTAGAGTCTCTGGGACGCTGAAACATATGCAATCCTATTGATGGAAGCAACCCATATTCAAATTAAGTTTGTTTTGTTAACTCCATAATAAAAACCACAAAGCGCCGGCAGGTAAATCTGTCGGCGCTTTGCGTTGTCTGTATGAGATATACAACGTGCAATAATTCATATAAAACTAATAGGAATAATTATAATATTTGTGCAATTAGTACAAAAAACAATAAGAAAGTATAAAGTAACAGGAAGAAAATAGAAGAAAAAGTTTTTTTAAAAGATATAATTGAAATTAATACGCGGGGGAAACACAAAAATTGAATGGGGAAAAGAGGTATTTCAAACTATGAAACAGAAAGCTATGGATGTAAAACTTGTTGTAAGACCATTGATCGGTTGTCTGACACACACGCATTTCTGGGAAGGCCCGTGCCGTGCCGGACGAAAAGAGGATATGACTGTAGAGGCAGAGACAAAGGTTGCTGATGAAACCTTCAAAAGCTCTGTAGAGGCCCTGAAGGACGTGATCAGCGAGGTTGAATTTAAAGAGGCATTGGATGTAAGATATAATGAATCCTTTGTTGTAGAAAAAGAAATGTTCGACAAGATCGGTGAAGATGTAGATGAAATTGACTGCTTCCTTTGCATGGGATGGAGAATTCCGAAGCTGGAACGCTACAGAAAACCGGTCATTATCTGGCAGAATGGAAATGAGGGCATTGATTTTGCAGCATATTGCCGCTCAATTGGTGTGGAAGCATATGTGGCAATGGATCTTCAAGATGTAAACGAGATCGCACATATTCTCTGGGTAAGAAAAGCAGTTCGCAATACAAGAGCACTTGTTCTGACAGCAGGATCACAGCCTACATTTGGAATCCAGAGCCTTATCCGTGATCCGGAGGTCCTTCGTCAGCGCTATGGATTCGAGGTGATCAAGCTTCCATTTACTTCTATTTTCAAATATATGGATCAGATTACCGATGAAGAGGCTAAGCCGATTGCTGAGAAGCTGATTGCAGGCTCCACAGATACCCAGGTAAATACAGACTGGTTTATCAATGATATCAAATACTATCTTGCAGCAAAGAAAATGATGGATATTTATGACTGCAATGCATTTTCCACAGCCTGTCATGAGCTTTGTACGACGGAAATTCCACAGAACCGTAAATTTACACCATGTATGTGTCATTCAATTATGAAGGATGAGGGAATTCCAAGCGGATGCGAGGAAGACCTGAATGCACTTATGGCAATGCTGATCATGCAATACGCTGCAAATCGTCCGGCCTTTATGGGAAATCCAAATCATGAGACAGATGAGCTGCTCAGGATCCATCATGCAGTTCCGGCCCTTTGTATGAACGGATATGGAACAAAACCGCTGGAATACAAGCTGTGGGCATTTACCGGACAGGGCTTCGGCGGCAAGCTTCAGGTTGATTTTACACAGAATGAAGACGATTATATTACACTTGGCCGTTTCAATCCGGCAGGTGATACCATGTGCATTAAGAAGGGAAAAGTAATCCGTTCGGAATATGCCGAGACCTATTGCAGCCCATATTACTATATCCAGATGGATGATGCAAGGGAGTTTATGCACAATCTGGCTGGCTTTGGACATCATCAGGTTCTGATTTTTGGTGATTACACCAAGCTGATCAAAAAAATTGCAAAGGTTATGAATTTCAATATCCTGGAAGGATGAGTTAGATGATCTATCTGAACAATGCGGCCACTTCCTGGCCCAAGCCTTCCTCTGTGTGTGAAGCTGTACAGGCGTGTCTTATGGGCACGCCTGCTTCGCAATTTCGGGGAGGAAGCGCAATTTTGAAAAAAGATACAGAAGAAAGGTGCAGGGAAAAGCTTGGAAAGCTGCTTGGCATCCATGCTCATGACCGGATCTTTTTTACCTCAGGTGCTACGGAAAGCCTGAACACCGTGCTGTGTGGACTGGATTACGGAGAAGAGGGACGTGGGATCCTGGCAACCCAGACAGAGCACAATAGTGTATTGCGCCCGCTTATGAATCAGCCGGTATTCAAGAAGCATCCGGTAACAATCATTTCCTGCCTGGAAAATGGAGCAGTTACCCGGAAGGCACTGGAAAAAGGTTTGGAAGAAGCTCTGGAAAACACAGGGAAAAATCCGTCAGCTCTTATTGTAAACCACTGTTCCAATGTGACCGGATATGTGCAGGATATGAAGCTGATTGGAAATTTTGTAAGAGAAAATAATCTGCTTCTGCTTGTTGATGTATCGCAAAGTGCAGGTTGTATTCCGGTGGATGCAGACAGCTGGAGGGCAGATGGGGTTATTTTTACAGGGCATAAAAGTCTTTTGGGAATACAAGGCACCGGGGGCTTTTTCATAAGAAAGGGGCTGGAGCTGAAGCCATTGAAGTATGGCGGCACAGGGCGGAACAGTCAACAGCTTACTTATGAAGACGGTGATTATGAGTATGAGGTCGGCACTCAGAATCTGCCGGGGATCAGGGCACTTCTTGCCGGTGTGGAATTCGTGCTGGAAACCGGCGTGGACAGGATACAGGAAAAAGAAGAAAGAATGATGAAGCTTTTGTATGAAGGGCTTGGGAAAATTCCGGGGGTACAGATATATGGCAGCTTTGCAGAATGTAAGGGACCTGTTATGAGCCTGAATTTTCAGGGGCTGAAAGCTTCGGATGTGGCATATATCCTGGAAAACGGTTATGAAATTACAGTGCGCGCCGGACTTCATTGTTCCCCCCTGATTCATGAGGCAATGGGAACAAAAAACAGTGGAACTGTGAGAGTGAGCGTTTCCTGGTTTACGAAAGAAGAGGAAATCCTTGCATTTCTGGAGGCAGCAGGCCAGATTGCAGCATCATTGAGAGGAGCCGATTAAATGAAAATTCTTGGAAAACAGCCGTCAAGAGAAAAGTGTGCAGAATCAGGCTGGTTCGCAACGGATTACCTTCTGGATGCGCCTATAGACAAAGCTTTTATATTAAGTCTGAGACCTCTGGGAAGTTTTGTGTATCTGGATATGCTGAAAGAGCCTTTTTTCAAAATAGAAAATGATTATTATATGATAAAGGGAGTGCAGGGAAAAGATTATTTCAGAATTGCAGTTCATGGGAAGCATGAGGATGAGCTGCAAAGGTTAGAAGAATTTTTGTATTCCGGTCAAAAAAAAGAATAAGTTACTGCTTACTCCGTGTTCCTGTTCACGGAATGAACAATAACATAATCTTTAAGGCTGATTGCATGCAGAACACAAGTCTGCTATACTGTGCTCATGAGATTATTACAGGGGGCAGAGTATGAGACTGGAACGAGACAGCATTCCTCTTGATAAAGAATTTCCTTTTCAGATATCAGAAGTGGAGCTTAACCCTTCCAACAGTCATCCGGGAACCTGGCACTGGCACAGCTATTTTGAGATCACCTGGGTTCTGGAAGGAAAGGGAAACTATTTCGTTAATGGACAGGAATATACCATGAAAGAGAATGATATTATCATTTTCAATAATGTAGAGCCGCATGGCTGGAAACTTCTGGGAGGCAGAATGAAGCTTTTGGTTATGATTTTTTCGCCGGAGTTTGTAGCAGAGAAGATCAGTACCTTTGACACGGAATATCTGCGGCCCTTCGTTGAGCGTGGAACTAATTTTAAGAACAGAGTGGGCCATGAAGAAACTGTGAATACGGAGATCCGTACCAGCATACAGGAGATTTATCAGGAATGGCAGGAGCGCAAGGAGGGCTATCCGCTTATGATTAAGGCGAATGTTCTGCGGATTCTGACCATGCTGATCCGGGCTTATCAGGATGAGACCAAGTCCGGTGAAATGCTTCGGGAAAAGAAAAATGCCATGAAACGTCTGGAGCAGGCTTTTACTTACATAAACGCTCATTATTGTGAGAAGATTACGCTGGAGGAGGTTGCAGCGTCTGTTTATATGAGCTCCAACTATTTCTCCTCCTATTTCCGTAAGTTCACCAACATCAGCTTCAGTGATTATGTGACACGTCTGCGTGTGAACCGGGCCCGGGAGCTGCTTCGGGAGGATGGGGCAAATGTGACTGAGATTGCCTTGGCATGTGGGTTCAATAATATTTCCAATTTTTACAGATTATATAAGAAGCATATGGGAAAAACTCCCGGATATGAGAAGAGTAAAAATAATTAAAATTCAGGAGCAGATAAGACATAGACCTTTTTCAGGCTGGCATGTTAGGATAAAAGCAGGAAGCTTTGTCCTGATGTGCCAGCTTTTTATGTAATGGAAAATTTCGTTGGAATTTATTATCACGCAAGAGGCTCTTTCAGACAGACAACGTAAAAAAAAGGGGATTGAAAAACGGAGGGAATGGAAAATGATAAAAACAGACAGGTATGTACAGACGGAAGCGGCAGGAATGTTATACCGGCTGATTCCGGTTACAGAGGAAATTATCCGCTGTGTAATTGGAAAAGAGGAGATTAAGGGAAACGACTCTCTTATTATTGAAAAAAAGGAATATCCGGCAGTTGAGTTTGCAGCAGAGGAAAACGAAGAAAAGCTGGAACTAAAGACTGGAAAAGTTCTGGCCTCTCTGGAACTTTCATCTGGAAGAATAGAGTGGAAGCACGCGGACGGAACCAGGTGGTGCATACAGGATAAGGCAGATTTAACAAAAATTGACGTAGTACGCTATACAACTGGAGGTGAGAAGCCGGTTATCAACCGTGTAAAAACAGTTGACGGTGAGCGTAACTTTATTCAGAATCTGAAGCCGGAGAAGGTGCGCGACGGTTATCGTGCAAGGGTATTTTTCGACTGGAAAGAGGAGGAAGAGATTCACGGTCTTGGCCAGGCGGAGGAAGGAATTTACAATTATCGCGGACACAATCAGTATCTTTACCAGCACAATATGAGGATCCCAATGCCTCTGTTTGTTTCTACAGAAGGATATGGAGTGCTGTTTGACTGCTGTTCTTTGATGACTTTTAATGATGAGGGAAGGGAGTCTTACCTGTTTTTGGATACAGTGGATCAGATCGATTATTATTTCATGGGCGGCAATACCATGGATGGAATTATCCATGCTTATCGCTATTTGACAGGCAAGGCGCAGATGCTGCCGAAGTGGGCTTATGGTTATATCCAGTCCAAGGAGCAATATTATACTTCCAAAGAATTAGAGGAAATTGTACGCCATTACAGAGAAATCGGGGTTCCGCTGGATTGTGTGGTTCAGGACTGGAATACCTGGGATCCGGGCAACTGGGGGGAGAAGATTCTGGATCAGTCCCGTTATGGGGATAACAAGGAGTGCATGGAGCGGATTCATGAGATGCATGCCCACAGCATGGTCTCTGTATGGCCGAATATGAATGCCGGAGGAAAAAATCATCAGGAATTTTTTGATGCCGGATATCTTCTGTATGATTATGCAACCTATGATGCTTTTAATGAAAAAGCAAGAGAAATGTACTGGAAACAGGCGAAGGAGGGGCTGTTTGACCAGGGCTTTGATTCCTGGTGGTGTGACTCCACAGAGCCGTTTTCCGGTCCGGACTGGGGCGGTGCGGTGAAAAGAGAGCCCTGGGAGCGTTTCCAGCTGGTTGGAGGCGAGCACAAGAAATACCTGGATCCTGCTGTGGCCAACGCTTTTGCCCTGGAGCATGCAAAGGGAATTTATGAGAACCAGAGAAAGGATCGGGAGGATATGCGTGTACTGAATTTGACACGTTCCGGTTATGCATCTGGTCAGAAGTATGCAGCTATGCTGTGGTCTGGAGATACCTGCGCGGACTGGAAGAATCTGAAGATCCAGATCGTAGAAGGTTTGAATATGGGACTGAGCGGTTATCCCTATTGGACCTTGGATATCGGAGCCTTTTTCACAGTTGCAGATAAGTGGCAGAACCGTGGATGCGGATGCAACACGGATCCGGAGCCCAAGTGGTTCTGGCAGGGAAAATATAATGAGGGTGTGAAAGATAAGGGATATTGTGAGCTTTATACACGCTGGCTTCAGATGGGAACATTTCTTCCTATGTTCCGGTCTCATGGTACAGATACGCCGAGAGAAATCTGGAATTTCGGGGAAAAGGGCACTATGTTCTATGATGCTATCGAGAAATTTATCAAGCTGAGATATCATTTTATGCCTTATATTTATTCGCTGGCAGGGGCGGTACATTTTGAGGATTATACCATTATGCGAAGCCTGTTGTTTGATTTCCCGGAGGACAGGGAGGCGCGAAAGGTGGAGAATGAGTTTATGTTTGGACCATCCCTGCTGATCTGTGCAGTTACGGAGCCTATGTATTATGGTCCGGAAAGTACCGTGCTTAACAGGGAAAAGACATGGGAGTGTTATCTGCCGGCTGGTACGATCTGGTACGATTACTGGACAAATGAGAAATATGAGGGCGGCCAGTATGTGAAGGTGGAGACACCTATTGACCGGATCCCGATTTTCGTGAAGACGGGTGCGATCATTCCGGTGGCTGATGGGCTGGTTTATGCAGAGCAGGAGCCAGAGAAGCCGGTACAGATTATCGTTTATCCTGGGGCAGACGGAGAGTTTGTGCTGTATGAGGATGAAGGAAATAACTATAACTTTGAGAATGGGGCGTATGCGACGACCAGATTCCAGTGGAAGGATGCGGCAGGACAGCTGGTGAATGGGCGTAGAGAGGGCAGCTTCCCGGGAATGAGGGAAGCGGTTTATGAGACGGTGATTATAAAGTAGGATACTGCGGTGCGGGAAGCGAAAGTGGAGAGAAGGAAAGATATATGGTTGTAGAGAGAAATAGGGCTGTATTTACTGAGGCTCCGACGGCTGTGCCAGATGGAAATGTGGATGTTTCAGGGGGCGGACGATGGAAAATCTGGCAGAATGCGGGGACGAAGATTGACGCGCCGATTTTGGGAAATGGAGATTTGCTGGCGGCAGTGGCCGGGGATGGGAGGTATCCACAGTTCTGGTTTACGACCAATGACTTCTGGCAAATGGAAAGTGCGGCGAACTGGGAATTCTTTCATGATAACAGTTCTGCCAAATGTGATCCGGCGGTAAGCGGCGGAAGCCCCAGACCGGTAGGGCGTATGGTGTTTGATATTCCTGCTATGGAGGGTGCCAGGTGGTATACGGAGCAGAAGTTTGCCACGGGAGAAACTATAACAATATTGACAAATTCCGCCGGAGAGAAATGTTCTCTGAAAAGCTGGGTGGCTGCAGATGAGAACATTCTTGTGGTAGAGTTTGAGAGTGAGACAGATCTGGATGTGGAATTTGATTTTTATTTTCCGGACGAAATAGGAAAAGGCTGCGAAAAAGCTGTGGATGTCTGGGGAAGCGGTGAGTTGGAGAATATCCAGAACGGAATGTTCGCTGGACTGGTGACGGGACGTCCGCTGCAGGTAAAGAAAACCGGCGGTGGGATTGTAAGTGGATACCGGCAGTTTTCAGATCATGTGGATATTCCAACTAAGGTTGGTTTTGCTGGGGGCTTTCTGAAGGAAACGAAAGTAATTGGCGGCGTTGAAAGTTTGGGTTCTTTAAAGAAAGAATCTATTATATCCACTGAGGAAAGTGGGAATAAATCAAATAAAGCGGTATTTACAGAACCTTCGGCGGGAAACGGTATTTTAAAGAATGTTGAGGCAGTTAAAGCATTTGGAAATACAGGGAAGCTAAGTGACAGAAGCACTCACAGAAAAATAAAAGCCGGTGAGCGGGCAACCTTCGTTCTGCCAGTGCGCTCCTGGGCGAAGTGCAGCAGACCTTATGAGTATGCCTTTTCCAGGGCAAGGTGGATAACGGAAGAAGATGTGGAAACTCTTCATGAACGGCACCTGGTATGGTGGAAAAAGTTTTGGAGTGTTTCCGAAATTTCTCTGGATGATCCGGTGATCGAGCAGAGATATTATCTGTCAAAATATATGCTGGCAAGTGTATCACGGGATCCGGAATATCCGCCCAATATTCTGGGAATCAGTACTTTTGACCGTCCGGCATGGAATGGAAATTATAAGATTAATTATAACCATCAGTCTCCCTATCTGAATCTGATGGTTTCCGGACATTTCCAGCAGTCCGATCCTCACGATGCGCCTTATCTGAAACTGATGGAAATTTCAGATGAGATGTGTAAGCGGCTGCTTCACCATGAGGGACTTTATTATCCTCTGGGCCTGGGACCTCACGGCCTGGTAAGTGAGGCCCTACTTTTGCATATGAAATCCCCAGCCATTCACGGTGCTTTGAATATGATCTATCGTTATGGAATCACGGAGGATGAGACGTATGCACAGAAGGTTTACCCCTATCTTCGCGGTGTGGCAGATTTCTGGGAAAAGGATCTGGTGTGCAGGGATGGCGTTTACCATGTAGTTGGAGATGGTATGCACGAGCGCACAGATGGGAACATCCGTGACAATGGCGTTCCGGAAGATCCGGTGAATACATTAGGTTATCTGAAAACCTTCTTTACCTGGATGCCGAGAATCAGTGAGGCACTTGATCTGGATGAGAAAAAGAGGGAAAAATGGCTGGAAATCGCAGAGAACCTGGCACCTTATCCAAAGGGGACAATTCGGGAGATTCAGGAGAATCCAACTCTTTGGAAAGAGGTGGATGTGAAGCTGGAGGATCTGCTTCCGGAAGAAATGCTGGACAAAGAGATTTATTATGATGAAGGTATCGGTGGCAAATGGTCTTTCCATTTTCCGGGAAATGTAATGCAGATTTACCCGGGTAATGCAATTGGGCTTGGAAGTGAACCGGAAGAGCTGGAAGTGGCGCGAAATACGGTGCAGATTCATGCGCTGGTGGAAAATGCGCTGGGAGAGCTGGAATATAAGAAGGCACTTGAAGAAGCAGAAGGCGTGAAAAATCCTCATTTCTACAAAGCTGGCGCTTTTAACGCATCCAACTTAAGCTGTCTGTTTTTCACCGCCGCAGTACGTGTAGGCTACGATCCGGAAATCATCTGGAAAGAAATGCGCGACATGATTCTTAACAGGGGAATCCCAAATGGATTCCTGAAAGAAAATCCTCACGGAATCGAGCAGCTGAACACCATCCCGGATGCCATCCAGGAGATGATGCTGCAAAGCTGCGAGGGTGTGATCCGTATTTTCCCGGTATGGCCGAGCGCAGAGCATCCCAATGCCTCTTTCCGGAATTTCCGTGCCTGGGGTGGCTTTGAAGTAAGCGCTGTTTTGAAAGACGGTGAGGTAGAGCGAGTTACCATACTCAGTCACAAAGGACACCCATGCAGAGTGGAAAACCCATGGCCAGGAAAATCTGTGAAGGTTTCTTATGAATACGGAAGACCGGATGAAGTGCACTTTGGAGAGTACTTAAATATAGAGCTGTATAAAGAAGAGCATGCAGAATTATTCCGGATCTAGTAGTACATCCATCTAGTTTTTAAAGTGTTGTTGGATATAGCTTTGCCAGTTTAATTCTGGCATCAGCTGTCGTGAAC
>NZ_JADNDC010000028.1:0-61901 GCF_015551645.1 Ruminococcus sp. D54t1_190329_F1 | reverse complement strand
CTCAAGATGAGATGTCCCATTCGAAAGAAGTAAACCCCCTTGAAGACGACGAGGTAGATAGGGCAGAGGTGGAAGTGCAGTAATGCACGGAGCTGACTGTTACTAATAGGGTGAGGGCTTGACCAAAAATCGCAAGGTTTTGAAAAAGATTCTTGACAAATATTCCACAAGGATGTAACATGTATGTAGTTTTGAAGGTGCAAACCTTTATATTCCTCCTTAGCTCAGTCGGTAGAGCATTCGGCTGTTAACCGAAGTGTCGTTGGTTCGAGTCCAACAGGGGGAGTTTAATCGGAGCATGAAGCCCGATTTGATAAGGCTCCATGGTCAAGCGGTTAAGACACCGCCCTTTCACGGCGGTAACAGGGGTTCAAATCCCCTTGGAGTCATTCGCTTCGGCGAAGAACTAAATAATATGGTGCCATAGCCAAGTGGTAAGGCAAAGGTCTGCAACACCTCTATCCCCAGTTCAAATCTGGGTGGCACCTCTTAAAGCTCTTGATTTATTCAAGAGCTTTATTTGCGCACAAAATTCCGGTGCAAAATAGGTTTGGCTTGATCTGAAGGGGTGCGAGTTGCATTGAAAGTTCTGAACAGTTTCGAGGTGTACTGCCGGAAGAAATTTTGGATTTGACGAAGGAGAAGAATTGAAATGAAAGAGGACAGACAGGACCTGACCACAGGCTCTATCTGGGGGAAAATGCTGTTTTTTAGTATCCCTCTGGTGCTGACCAACTTTTTGCAGGTGTTGTTTAATATGGCGGATATCGCGGTTATTGGTCAGTTTGCGGGCTCTTTATCATTGGGGGCAGTGGGATCCACTACTACGCTTGTAACTCTTTTTACGGGCTTTCTGATCGGTATGGGCGGCGGTACCAATGTTCTGGTGGCAAGATTTTTCGGAGCGAAGGATAAAGAAAGTACGATCAAGACGATACATACGGCTCTTTTGGTAAGTATGGCTGCGGGGATGATCGTACTGATCTTTGGACTGCTCTTTTCAAAAGGAATTCTGGAGCTGTTGAATACCAAGGAAGAACTTCTGGATGGTGCAGTACTGTATATAAGGATCTATTTTCTGGGAATGCCGGCAATGGCTCTTTATAATTTTGGTAATGCGGTGTGCAGTGCTTTTGGAGATACGAAGAAGCCTTTGTATTATCTGGGTGCAGCTGGTATTGTAAATATAGTATTGAATCTGTTTTTTGTAATTGTCTGTAAAATGGATGTGGCAGGTGTTGCAGCTGCAAGTATTATTTCCCAGTATTTATCTGCGTTTCTAATCCTCCGGGCTCTGATAAAAGTGGGCGGGGATTATGCACTTCGTCTTTCCAAACTGAGGTTTGACAAGAGAATGGCAGGATACCTCATCCAGATCGGTCTTCCGGCAGGATTGCAAAACGGTATTTTTCAGGTGGCAAATCTATTTATCCAGGCAGGCGTCAATACCTTTGATGCTACAATGGTGGCAGGTAATTCCGCTGCGGCAAATGCAGATGCTCTTTTGTATGACTCCATGGCTGCTTTTTATACAGCCTGCGGAAGCTTTATGGGGCAGAATTACGGTGCAGGGAAAAGAAAAAGAGTGCGAAACAGTTATCTGGTCAGCCTGGCTTATTCCTTTGGAATTGGAACCATAGGTGGTATTGCACTGGTTATATTCGGCAGACAGTTCCTGGGACTTTTTACCAATGATCCTGCGGTTGTGGATGCCGGAATGAAACGACTTACGATTATGGGATTCAGTTATGGATTTTCTGCATTTATGGACAGTGCCATTGCAGCTTCCCGTGCTCTTGGAAAGAGTGTTATTCCTACGGTTATTGTAATTATAGGATCCTGTATTTTCCGAATGGTATGGGTAAATACGGTGTTTGCCTACTTTAAGACGATTCCGTCTTTATATCTGCTGTATATTTTCTCATGGGGAATTACGGCAGTGGTGGAAATTATATATTGGGTACATGTATACAGGAATACAAAAATCGGATAAAAAATCCCGGGCATATGTGCTTCCTAAAGGAAGCACATATGCCCGGGAATCTTTTTGTCTGGAATTATGTGAAATTATTCAGCTGCTGTAACAGAGGTAATGTGCGGGTTTACGCCCTCATACCAGTACAGGAAGCCTTCCATATCGATCTTATCGCCAATGTTCAGAGCTTCTACGGCTTTGTAAACATCGCTGTCTTTGTCGCAGAGATAAGACTCTACTGTGAAAGTATAGGTTTCGCCGTTAAGGGAAACGTTGAAGTAAAGGTCATCTCCCTCAGAACCGGATCCATCGTAATTGTAAAGGTAAGCTACATCGTTTCCGTCAGCATCCTGTCCGGCAGCTTCTACGGTCATTCCCTTGAAAGATACCAGCTCGTTCTGATGATCGATCAGCTCGTCTTTACCAAGAAGATTTGTTACATCAAGCGGCTCTGCGATGTATTCACCGTCCTCAATCTCGAAAGAGGAAACATCTGCAACCTCAATCTCGCCAGACCATTCTGCCTTATATCCGGTTACTTTGATCTTGGTTCCCGGAACCAGCTTCTCATAGTCTTCTTCGGAGCATGGCATGTTATAAATGAAGTATGCGCCATCTTTATCCTGGGTATAGAAGGTGGCCTTATCTTCCCACCAGGACTGCTTTGCCTGTACATAGGTCTCGATGGTAACCTCGTCATCAACAGCTGCTGCAAGGTACTCGTCATGGGTCATAACACCTTCGGATTTCACATCTGCGTCTTCTGCAGTGCTGTCAGCAGCTTCTGTGTCATCAGCAGTTTCCTCTGCAGCAGTGGTATCCTCAGCCATAACAGCTGCCGGGAATGCAAAGGTAAGAGAGAGAGCCATCAATAATACAAGTCTTTTTTTCATAGTATCTCCTTTCTGGGTACGTAAATTCAGATGTCTGACAAGGTGAGTGTAAAGTCATCTGTCAAAAACGATTGTACACAATCACTTTTATTATAAACAAAATTATGGGGAAATCAAGCTTAAATATTACGCTTTTTTCGTTACTGTTCACTGGTAACGTTCCGCGAGGCGTTTTTTGTGAACAAAGTTCACAGAAAACCCGAGAATTGCGGCGCGAAATCATGCGAATGCATGATTTCTGTGCATCGCGAAGCGCGTTACTGTGAACGGAGTGAACAGTAACCTTTTTTCTTCTTTAATCGTTCAAGTAAAAGATAAAGAAGAATCAGACCCCAGACTACTGCCAGACTTCCAAGAAGAATTCTGGATTCTGCGGGAAGAGGTCCAAGCTCTTTTTTCCCGGAGGACTGCTCAGAAGAAATCTGATCCAGGTGATACAGGGAGGTAACATCGCTGTAAAGTTTATCAATATAGGCATCATCAATCTCCTGTTTTCTTCGGACAGATTTGGTCACGCTTTCAATCAGCTGTCCTGCTGCATCACGTAAAGAAGCGGAGCCGTTAAATACAGGGGTGACAAAAGTGTGCTCCATATTGTCAAGGAGCAGCCTGGACGCTTTTATTTTTACATCGTAGTAAGTGGAATTGTCTTCCCCTTCCCTGGAAAGATAATCCTGATACTGGTCGGATTCCTGGGCTTTGCTGGTAACCGGCACATAACCTTCCGTTTCAGAATAAGCGGTCTGTACGTCATTTGTGAGCAGATACTGTGTAAAGAGCCAGGAGGCCAGCACTTCCTGAGGGTCTTTCTTATTGAAGATACATACAGAAGGTCCCTGTGAAATCATCTGCGGATTATCCGGATCAAACTGTGGAATGGTCATAACCTCTGTTTCAAAATCCACCAGAGCATCAGAACTGATGTCCACAAGAGGGGCATTTGTACCCATCCAGGTGGAGCCTGCTGTGGAATCAATGGCAAAGATACATTGCCCTGCATTCAGGAAGTTAGCCGGATAACTGGAAATTTTAAAAGTGGAAAAAGCACCGGTTTTTACATGCTCCGCGATGGTATCCAGCAGACTTGCCGTGGTGTCGTTAAAAAGCTGGATCTCTCCGCTGTCAGTGGAATATCCTGCATTTTTCTGCTTTAGCATTTCGATCATCATATTGTCTGTGGACTTGTCTATAAATGGAATCAGCACATTCTGATCGTTAACCTTGTAGGTTCCATCTGCATTTTGCGCCATAGCGGCTTCACTTACTTCCCACACAAAATCCCATGTGAGGGTTTCTGGAAGGGTGTATCCAAGCTTTTCCACATAGGTTTTATTTACATAGCAGGCTTCTGTGGAGCGCATGAAAGGCAGTGCATAATAGTGACCGGAAAAAGAACACTCCTGTAAAAAACGGGGAATGATCTCATCTTTTTTCACTGAGGCGAATTCAAGCTTATCACCGCCAAATCCGTAGCTGGAATCTGCCATCAGATCGTCCAGAGGGACAACGGTATCGTTTCCCGTAAGGTAGGTGGCAATATGGTCCGGGTAGGTGATACATACGTTCGGAGTGGTGCCTGTGGCGATGTTGGTGATTACATCGTTGTAGATTTTGCCGTAGTCCGTGTAAAGCCGAAGATCTACGGTGATATTGGGGTACAGGGCTTCAAAATCGGATATTGCCTTTTTATAGATTTCGGTCTGGGTTTTGTTTGTGTCATTTTTGGCCCAGAAAGTGATCTCGTAATCTCTGGAGGTGTCAAATTCCCCGGGAATGGTAAAGGCACTTTGGTCCTTCGCGCCATGACAGCCTGTAAGCAGAGTCACAGAAGAAAGGGCAGCCAGGGAAAAAAGCAGGAAAGGCTTTTTGTAGAACGCTCCAGGATGTTTTTGTCTGAATAGTCTCATCCTTTTGTACCTCCTCTTGAAACTCCTGACATAATCTTGTTTCTGAAAAGCAGGAACAAAATGATCAGGGGCAGGGAAATCACAACTACCGCCGCCATCATAGCAGGGACATTTTCACGACCGAAACCGTTTTCGCGAATCTCCTGGATTCCGTTGGAAACCAGATAGTAGTTCTGGTCATCGGTGATCAGTCTTGGCCAAATGTAGGAATTCCAGCATTCGATCACCTTCAGGATAGCAATGGTGACCATGGTAGGCTTACAGATGGGAATCATCACCTTGCAAAGGTATTTCAGATCTGAGGTTCCGTCCACTTTGGCTGCACGGTAAAGCTCATCCGGTACCTGTTCGAAATTCTCTTTCAGAAGATAAATATAAAATACAGAGGTGACAGATGGCAGGATCAGTCCAAGGAAGGTGTTCCGCATATCCAGGTTGGTGATGGTCACAAAATTGGTAATGATCACAAGTTCGTTTGGAATCATCATCAGGGAAAGGAATAAAGTGAAAGCCAGATTTTTCCCTCTGAATTCAAGCCTTGCGAAAGCAAAGGCGGACAGTGTGATCACAACCATCATAATAGCAGTGGTGGCAACTGTGAAAATCAGTGTGTTCAGCAGATATTTTCCCAGGGGCACTGCTGTAAAGGCATCTGCATAATTCTGCAGGGTGGGCGTCAGTGTAAAGAAGGTGGGAATGTGCTCTGCGTTGTAGGAACTGTAGCTTTTTACAGAGGTAAGAAGCATCCAGTAAAAAGGAAACAGTACGACCAGAGCCCAGATGGTAAGCAGCAGGTAGACAAGGATGTTTCCCAGGGAATGCCGTCTGGCGGCAGTATGCTCCGATTTTGTAAACTGAGTGGTATCTTTTTCCATGTTTTCTCCTTTATGAAGACTAGTACATCGTTTTCGAAATAACTATACCACTCACTTGTCTGTGAATCCGATTGCACAGGCATAAAAGTCTCGGCGTAGCCCGCTACGCCTGCGTTTTTATGCCTGCACACTCGAATCCACATCCTACGCGATTGGTGTAGTTATTTACGAAACGATGTACTAGAGCGTGTTTGAAAAAGGCTTTCTGTAAAATGTACGTCACAATTTGTGAGAGATTTTGCCCGAAAATACCTTTCAGATAAAGAGGGTGAACCTTCACCGTTACGAGTAGTATACATGTTTTTTGCTTACAAGCAGGTTTATGCAGGTGATTGTCAAAACAATAACAAACAGCAGGATCGCTGCTGCTGAGGCATAGGACGGGTAGCCGCCGCCATTTCCGTAAAGCATGTCGTAAACATAGCCTACGATGGTGTTCATGCCGGCTGCGTTTAAGTCTGTGCCAAAAAGGGCAACTGCATCGCTGTAAGCCTTGAATGCACCGATAAAACCAGTGATGATCAGATAGAAAACAGTGGGAGAGATCATCGGCAGGGTGATCCGGATAAAAATACGGAATCTGGAGGTACCGTCTACCCGGGCTGCATTGTAATAATTCGGGTTTACAGAAGCCAGGGCACTGGTAAGGATCAGTACCTTAAATGGCATAACGATCCAGATGGTATAAATACATAATACCAGCATCTTCGCCCAGTATGGTCCGTCAATAAAATCTACAGGTCCCTGTCCAAACAGCTTCAGCACCAGGTTTATCAGTCCGTCGGAATAAGCGGTTTTTTTGAAAAGAATCATGAATACCAGTCCAACGGCCAGTGTGTTGGTTACATATGGCAGAAAGTAAATGGTCTGGAAAAGTTTTTTCAGAGCCTTCACAGAACTTAAGGCAACGGAAATCAGAAGTGCCAGCAAAGTGGAAAGGGGCACTGTGATCACAACCAGGATAAAGGTATTCCGGATCGCCTGGAGAAAATATGGGTCATGAAGGACGTAGGAATAGTTGTACATACCTGTCCCATAGTAAGTCTGGGAAGCGGAATTATAGCCCTCTTCAAAGGAATAGATAAAAACATCGATAAGAGGGTAGACCATGAAAATACCCAGAAAAAGCATAGCCGGCAGAAGGTACAGCCAGCCTTTGAAGTTTCGTTTGTTCATAGGAGCCTCCCTTTAAAGGTTGATCCGTTCACCAGTATCATGCCGGAACAGGAAGATCTTGTTTGGCTTGATAGAAAAACGGACGGTTTTTGCATCAAGCCGGATCTGGGTGTCAGAGCTGATGATGGAGCGGATCACAGGATTTACGGAGGATGCATGGGTGGAGACAACAGAGATGTCACGTCCCATTACTTCCATGCCTCCAAGCTGGCAGCAGAGCGCTCCCTTCTCATCGGGGATAAATCCCTCCGGACGGATTCCCACAGAAACCGGCTGGTCGGAGATCCCAGGTGTGAGAAGAACCGCATTTTCACCGATGTAAAGGCTTCCGCCACGGATCTGCCCCTCAAATACATTGATGGGAGGGGTACCAAGGAATTTGGCAACAAACAGATTTACAGGGCTGTCGTAAACGTTCTGGGGCTTCCCGATCTGTTGTACCACACCATCCTTCATGACTACGATCATGTCGGAAATGCTCATGGCCTCCTCCTGGTCATGGGTGACAAAGATAGTTGTGATCTTTGTAGCCCGCTGGATCTTGCGGATCTCTTCCCGGGTCTGGAGGCGGAGTCTGGCATCCAGGTTGGAGAGCGGTTCGTCGAGAAGCAGTACGCGGGGCATTTTTACAAGTGCACGGGCAATGGCTACGCGCTGCTGCTGACCGCCGGAGAGCTCGGAAGGACGTCGGTCCATAAGCTCTGTGATCTGCACCAGACGGGCTGCATTCTGAGCCCGCTCATCCATCTGGGATCTGGAAAGCTTGTCCTTTCCTTTCAGATTCTGAAGAGGAAAGAGGATGTTCTGCTTCACTGTGAGGTGGGGGTAAAGTGCATAATTCTGAAATACCATACCAACGCCGCGCCGCTCTGGGGGAAATGAAGTCACATCATCATCGCCGAAAAGAATTCTGCCGCTGGTTGGTTTCTCCAGGCCGCAGATCATATTCAGGGTAGTACTTTTCCCGCAGCCGGAGGGACCGAGAAGCCCGATCAGCTGACCGTCAGGAATTTCGAAATTGAAATCGCTTACAGCTGTGACCGGCTCCTGAGCCTTTCTTCCACGGGGCGGAAACTGCTTTGTGAGATGTTCTAATACTATTTTCATAATTTCGCTCCTAAATGTTTAATAAAGGTAACTGTCCAGTACCTTCACAGTTACCCGCTTCGCACTGCAGCGGAAAGCCTTTTTCAAACACGCGCTGGATGTCGCTGGAGGCGACCAGCCGCAGGCGGAGAATCCTGCTTGCAGGATTCTGTTTTATTGGGATTTCTGCGAACTGCGTTCCAAAAAACACTTTGCAGAAAATAGCTGCTTAATAAAGTAATTATAGCGAATTTGCATGAGTTGTACAATGAAATTTGGAAAAAAATTCCTCCTGCCTGTCTGGCAGAAGGAAATAAGACTAAAGTATGTCTGAAAAATCATTCCCACAAATTGTGACGCACATCTTGCAGAAAGCCTTTTTCAGATACGCTTTAAGCTTCTGGATTGTCAGCAGAAGCGTTGTCAGAAGAAGCAGTATCTGTGTTATCCGTTTCAATGCTGTCAGGTGTGGAATCTGTACTGCTCTGAGGCATAAGTGCAAGCTCCAGGGAAGTATCTGAATAGAATGTATTTGCATTATACAGATAAAGTACTTCCTGAATTTCCTCTACCTGCATCAGTTCTTCCAGATCGTCATAGAAATAACGAGGGTCTACCATAACAATCTTGCGGTAGTAAGGCGCCAGGAAAGGTATCAGGCTGTTTGCGTAGGAGTCTTTGATCACAAGTAAGGTACGGTTTTCCTCTGTAGGGGTGGTGATCACAACCTTGCCATGGTTTCCGTTAAAGAACATGGCGTATTTGTCTCTGGTTTCCAGCTTGCTGGTATCGTAAAAGCTGGCTGTTTTTTTCTGTTCGTCTACATAATTTACAACAGAGGAAGGAACCGAGTCATCTCTTGGAAGAAAGACATCCATTTCTTCTTTCTCAGAAGCACGGAAACCGCTTTTTGCGGAAAGGGTTCCCTGGAAGCTCATGGAAACCGGGAGCTTGTCGTAGGAGATGGAAGAAGAATCAATTCCAAGTACCTTTGCAAGCTGCATATAAGCGAAGTAAGCTCCCTGAGTAGTCCAGTGGTGGTCTGTGTGGTAATAAATTCCGTCATCCTTGTGCTGGGAAAGGGTGTCACGCACATCCACGAAAGTGACACCTGCCTTTTCAAGAGCAGCGGCAGTTGCGTCCAGATAAGGATTCTGGTCAGTGGCAGCAGCCAGGGCAGGGAGCTTATCTGAAAGGATATTCACGGCATTTGGCGCGATCAGCGCATACTGGGGAAGATCAGAATGCCTTGCTGCAAAATCTGTCATAGCGTTTACGGTACGGTTCAGACGTTCCTGGGAGGGTGCTGTAAAATCCTCCATCAGGTAGCCGCTTTTGCCAAGAAAAACACCGTTTTCCTCAGTATTTCCAAGGATACGCTGGGCTGTGGCGCGCAGTGTGATCCACCAGTCACGAAGAAAAAACTGGTCATTTACATAGGTTTCATAACCGTCAGCAAATTTGCCGGATGTGAGCTGTGAAACGCTGATAGCCGGACGGGAGGCCAGCACACGGTTTTCCTTCTGGGAAAAGCCCCGGTCCGGAACTAAAAAATTGATTATCAGTACTGCCAGGATGAAGATTCCAAAAAGGCATCCGGTCAGGTGATAAAAATAGCGGTATCCGTTTGGTTTCTTTTTCATGGGTCCTCCAATTAATACGGTATCAGTTCTGGGCTTTTTCAGACACGCTCTAGAACTGCTGATACATAAATGGTGTGTAGGAACTGTAGATCATATACGCAATACAGAGGAAAAACAGGATTGCGTTTATCACTGCGGCAAGGTAAGTATTGCGTCTTGCAAGGCGCTTGAAATACTGGTAAAGCCCCGGACGGCAGCTGATCACGGAAATGATCATCAGGATCAGTCCGGATTTCAGTGCATACAGGGAGGCACGGTCTGTGAAGCAGGAAGCTCCAAATCCAAACATGGCTCCCAGCATTTTTCCTATGGCTGCAGGTGTGGTCTGGCTGAAAAATACCCAGCCGATGATCACGGCAAACATGGTATATAAATTGCGAAGCCAGACAGGTGCCTTCTCAAGAAAACGTCCAAGAAGGAATTTTTCTGCCAGAAGAAGGAGACCGTAGTAAATACCCCAGAACACAAAGTTCCAGCTGGCACCATGCCAGAGACCGGTGAGTGCCCATACCACAAGGATGTTGCGGATGTGTCGGCCTGTGGAAACACGGTTGCCTCCCAGTGGGATATAGATGTAATCACGGAACCAGCTTCCAAGAGAAATATGCCAGCGGCGCCAGAATTCAGAGACGCTGGTGGAGATGTAAGGATAATCAAAGTTCTTGTTGAAATTAAAGCCCAACATTTGTCCAAGACCGATGGCCATATCGGAATATCCGCTGAAATCGAAATACAGCTCCAGTGTATATGCGCCAATGGCAAGCCAGGTTCCCACAAAGGAGGTAGTACCGGAAGCCTGAAGGGTGGTGTACAGAGCAGAAAGATTGTCTGCAAGGAGAACCTTCTTGGAAAGACCCTTGATAAATAGCTCTGCACCTGCACCGAGGCGCGTTGTGTTTATACTGCGGCGGCTGATGGATTCCGAAATGTCAGTATACCGGACAATGGGTCCGGCAGTCATGTGCGGAAACATGGTGCTGTATACGGCATATGGAAAAAATCCTTTACAGGGTTCTGTTTTTCCCATATAGATGTCCAGGATGTAGGACAGATTCTTAAAGGTATAAAAAGAAAGTCCGATGGGCAATGCAAGCTGCGGATAAGTAAGCTTCAGTCCTGTGACACCGCTGATGGCATCAAGAAAAAATCCCCAGTATTTGAAAAATCCCAGGATCAGAAGGTTGATCACTACTGCGAAAATAAGGTTTCGCTTGCGGGATGGATCTTCATCGGTTATTTTCCCAAGCTCTTTGCCCATGTAATAATTGAAAAAGCTGGAAAACAGCATAAGAACCAGATAGGTAGGATCTCCCCATGCATAAAAGAAAAGGCTTCCTGCGAATAGTACCGGATTACGGGCCCTGGCCGGCACGAAATAGTAGATCAGCAGAAATATGGGAAGAAAACAAAATATGAAAATTACACTGTTAAATACCATAACGTCAATTCTCCTATATCATGGATAATAAAGCCTGGCGAAGTTCCTGGGCGTTTTTACCGCAGAAATACCAGACATAGGCACCGCGCTTTTCTACAGAAGCTTCTCCGAGAAGTGCCATCTGATCAGTTCCATAGCCTTCGAAAATGTTCTTCTGACTTTCAAGATGAGCCTGAGCTGCTTCTAAATAGGCGCTTGCTTCAGAAGAAGAATTAGCCTTAACTACCAGAACTTCGTCTACAGACATTGGGGAGGCTGCTTTACGGAAAAAGTAGCTGTCTATGTCATTCTCATCAATCTGATAAAAACGGCGAAGGCCGGAAACCCCTGGCTCACTAAGGTCCGTAACGCCGGAAACCTGTTCAAGGGCAGCAGATATTTTGTCCATGGATACGTCTGCTGCGTAGTCGGACACATAGAGGCATCCCAGATAGGCAACCAGAAAAATTACCATGACGGATTTTATGATAAGGGAACCGGTAAGCTTGAAATCAGAAAGGATGCTGGTTCCCTGATTTTTATTTTTCTTCAGATTGCCGTTCAGTTTGCCGGAAAAATCTGAGAGGATATTTGGTTTGGTATTCAGCTTCATACAAGACCTGCCCTTTCTGCCATATAAGTAAGCCATTTGGGGTAGTAATTGTAAACCATATGCTCACCATCCGGCTCATACATGCTTTCGTCTACAAGGAATGTATCGTCTATAAAAGTGCATCCCATTTCGTCACAAAAGTCCCTGAGTGCCTGATTAAAGCTGTCATAATAAGCAAGAGCAGGACTTTGGTCGATGGCGCTTTGCTGGATGGGAAGAATGCTGTTGATGTAAATGGCAGTATCCGGAAGAGCGTTCTGGATCTGTTTCACTTTCACACGGTAGGCGTCAATAAAAGCAGAGGAATCACCATTGTAAATTTCCAGGTCATTTGCTCCAAAAGACAGGAAAAATATGCTTGGATTCAGACTGATGGCGGTATTGATCTGGTCATCTGCAGCGTCAATACGAAGTCCAAGCTTAGCAACTACAATACTGGTGTCAAGAAAACCATATTCTGCAATTGATTCTGTAATAGAGTCCCCTACAATAACAGTTCCCTGAAATGCCTGTTTAATTTGTACATCTGTGAGAATATCGCCAAGAACACCCTCCTCTGAGTCCGATCCGGTGGGCTTTTCTTTCTCGGAAAGTGCACGGATCGCATCCTCTATACTGGAGATATCGGCTGTTTCAAGCTTCTGAAGACGTTCAACTGTTTCCTGACATTGTTTGTCAGTATTGCCTGAACGAGAGCAAAAAAAAGCTACCCCTGCAGCCAGCACCACGACAGCTGGGATAACGGCAAGAATGGTTTTATTGTTTTTAATATTTTTCAAAATTTAATTCTCCGATAAAAAATTAGATATAATGGAACTGTTCCCTGTTTGAACAGTTACGACATAATTCATTTTCCTTCGACATTCATTATAATACCACGGGGAAAAACTTCAAGTATAAAAATGGATTTTTTATATAGGAAATTACACTCTTTTTCCGGCTTTTTGTGGACGAATTTCACGAAAAGGTTTATACTGTCCAAAAAGAACCGGAGGATAACAGGAGGTTAAATGATGGAAGAGAAGAAAAGCAAAATTTTAAGAGGACAGATTCCAACATCTGTATTTTATATTCTTTTTGGACTGTGTCTGGCATTGATGCCTGTAGAAACGGTGAATGTTCTGTGCAAGGTGGTATTTGGGCTGGTTCTGATCGGGGCCGGTGTTTATCACATTCTGATCTTTATTCTGGAAAAGGATAATTCTACCATATTGGATCTTTTTTCCGGTGTGATCGTGTTGGTGATCGGTATTTTTTTGTTTATGAATCCAACTGTGGTTGTGAAACTGCTGACTCTTATGCTGGGAGCTTTTATTCTGGTGGACAGCATCTGGATGATGCGCGGCAGTATGAAATTGAAGAAGCGCGGGCAGGGTGTTTGGAAGGCATTTCTGGTTGAAAGTCTGATTTTTATAGGGCTTGGAGTGCTGATTCTTGTAAATCCATTTTCTGAAATCAGGATGATCGTGCAGATTTCAGGATGTATTTTTGTGGCGAACGGAGTGTTGGATATTATTTTTTATCTGATTCTGAAACACGGGCTGAAAAAAGAGATTCAGGATGGATCAGCTGGTGATGGAAAGAAAGAGAATAAAGTGACAGATGCTGATATGGCTGTAAAAGATGCTGAAACACCGGATTCAGTTTTTGAACCTGCGAAGAAGGTTGACACTGAGACAGTCGAATCTGGTGCTGAAAATACAGGTGCTCAGGAAGAACTGGCAAATCAGGAAAAACAGGCAAATCAGGAAGAGCAGACAGATCAGACAGATCAGGAAAAGCAGGCGGATCAGAAGCAGGAAGAAGAGGAAATTCTGGAGGAATGGAAGGATTGAAGCGGAACATTGTGATCATGGATTTTTCTGGAATTTACCAGAATGAGCAGTTCTATGAGGGAGAGCAGATTTCCTGGATAGACCTGAGTGATATTTCAGGAACCAACTGTTACTGCGATGGAGATGCCCAGGCGCAGATTCTGGAACGAATGGAAAAATATCCGGTTTCCGGAATTTATTTTATGGATTCCGGAAATTATCATTATATGAGCAGAATCGGGGCTGGGCGGGTGAAAGAGCCCTTTAACCTGCTGGTTTTTGACAATCATACAGACATGCAGCTTCCTGCTTTCGGAGGGCTTTTGTCCTGCGGGGGGTGGATCGCAAGTGCACTGGAAGAGGTGGAAAAGCTTCAGGAGGTCTGGCTGATCGGGCCGGATGAGGAAGCGTACGGGCAGGTGGAAGAACCCTTTAAGGGCAGGGTACATTTTTTGTCTAGGGAGAGGCTGGCTGAGGCAAGGTCGCATATGGCTGAGAAAAAAGGTTCTGAGGAAGAATTGATCAGAAGCTTGGAAATTCCTGCAAATATACCGCTGTATGTCTCTATTGATAAGGATGTGCTCTGCCCGGAGGAAGCTGCCACTACCTGGAGCCAGGGGGATATGACTTTAGAAGAGATGCTGAAAGTACTTCTGGCATTGTGCTCTCATTTTGAAAAAGAGAATGGAAAAATCCTGCAGGTGGATATCTGCGGGGAATGTGATTCGGATAAGAGTATGGAAAGTCCTAAAAATGATCATGCAAACAAGGAACTTTTAAGGTTCTGGAAAAAATGGTTTTGAGTGGAGAGAATAATTTATGAAAAATGAACTTCTGCGGATTGGTCCATTTACGATCTATGGGTACGGACTGATGATCGCCATTGGAATTCTGGCAGCTTATTTTACCGGAGAATACAGGGCAAAAAAGCGGAAACTGCCCTATGAACACGTTTTTTATCTGGTGGTATGGTGTGTAGTGGGAGGATTCCTGGGCGCCAAGATCCTGTATTGGATTACAGAATGGAAAAGTATCCTGGAAAATCCGGGGTTCCTGAGTGCTACTCTGACCGATGGCTTTGTGGTATTTGGTGGAATTGTTGGTGGAATTTTCACGGCGTATGTATATTGCAGGGTGAAAAAACTGGATTTTCTGAAGTTTTTTGATACGTTAATGCCTTCTGTAGCGCTTGCACAGGGATTTGGAAGAATTGGGTGCCTGCTGGCAGGATGCTGTTACGGAAAAGAAACGTCCGGTGCTTTTTCCATTACGTTTCATACGTCTGCTTTTGCACCAAATGGGGTGGCGCTGGTTCCTACGCAGATTTATTCCAGTATTCTTGACTTTCTTCATTATGGTTTGCTGCTCCTGATTTTGAGAGGCCAGAAAAAAGATGGAGAGACAGCGGCGGCATATCTGATTTTTTATAGTGCAGGAAGATTTGTGCTGGAGTTTTTCCGCGGGGATCTGGCAAGAGGAAGTGTGGGAGTGCTTTCTACGTCGCAGTTTATTTCGGTCTTTACATTTTTGGCAGGAATTGTGATGTTGGTACAGAGAAAACACACTTCAAGTCATTGAAATGAAAAATAAAGCATACTCTTAAATGAAAAAGCTTTAAGGGGCAGTTATGGAAAAGAAAGACGCGGGCAATTGGGGTATGCAGGAGTCAGTTTCACCGGCACAGGACGAGATGTATGCGGATTTTATTGTAAAATATATGGGCGATTTTCAGGAAGACCTGGGCGATGTCCCAGGTTTTAGTTTTCAGAAAATAAACGGGATTTACGGGGTGGTCTATGCACCCTTGACAGAAATTGGAACGTTGAATATCAATACGTATTCCTACAGTTTTATTCCAAAATGTTATACGCATATGGATCTTGGAAGCCTTAGTGCTTCCGGAATTACCCGGCTTCAGGAACATCCCTACCTTCAGCTGAAAGGAAGCGGAACAGCTGTTGCGGTTGTGGATTCCGGAATTGACTATCGGAATCCGGTTTTTCAGAACGAAATGGGCAGCAGAATCCTCTGTATCTGGGATCAGACCTTACAGGGAGATGGGAAGGAAGTGCCTTATGGTCGTATCTTCTGGAAAAAGGATATTGATCAGGCACTGGCTTCCGGAAATCCTCTGGAAATTGTGCCCTCTGTGGATACGGATGGCCATGGAACCAGAATGGCTGCTATTGCGGCTGGAAATTATTTTCCTGAGGAGAATTTTTCTGGAGCCGCACCAGAAGCTATGCTGATCATTGTGAAAGTGAAGCCTGCAAAAAAATATCTCCGGGAGTTCTATCTTTTCCCTGCAGAAGCGGAGCTTTTTCAGGAAAATGATATTATGATGGGAATGGATTTTGCAGTGCGCATTGCGAATGACAGAAGAATGCCTCTTTCCCTGTGCCTTGGAATTGGCAGCAGCCAGGGAGCACATATCGGGAAAAATCCACTGAGTCTTTATGTGGATTATATTTCCCAGTATTCGCTGATCTCAGTTTCCATTGCAGCTGGAAATGAGGGAGCGGCAAGACATCATTACGCAGGCCGTCTTACAGACAGAGAAAACCAGGCGTCGGTGGAGCTTCGCGTAGGAAACAAGGAGCCTGGTTTTACCATGGAATTCTGGGGCGAACCGCCGGAAATTTATAATCTTTCTTTGCAGTCTCCTACAGGGGAAATTCTGGATATCAGCGCTTCACTGGGGGAGGTGACGCAGGAATTATCTTTTGTCTTTGTGGAAACAAGGGTGAAGGTAAATTATGTTTCTATTGAGCGGCAGACCGGATACACGCTGGTATATTTTCAATTTATCCAGCCGGTACCTGGAATCTGGCGTATTTTTGTTAGAGGAAGAGATGGGCAGAATGTAGGATTTCATATGTGGCTGCCGGTTCAGGGGCTGATTTCGGAGGAAACCTATTTTCTGGAACCATCGCCTTATAATACAGTGACGGCACCTGGAGATTCACTGGAGAGTATTACCGTGACTGCTTACCAGTATCGTGACAACAGCCTGTATGTCCAGGCAAGCAGAGGCTTTATGCCAGATGGAAATGTAGTTCCACAGGTAGCAGCCCCAGGTGTCCAGATCCGGGTACCCCTGTTAAACGGTCTTTACGGAAATGCCTCCGGCACCAGCCTTTCTGCTGCTCAGACTGCCGGTGCGGCTGCACTTTTGTTCGAATGGGCGGTGATACGTGGGAATCAACCCTATTTTACCGGCTCGAGCGTGAAAAATTATATTACACGAGGTGCGGAGCGTGAAGAACGGATGCAGTATCCCAATCGGGACTGGGGATTCGGGAGAATGGATCTTTATCATACATTTGAGTTATTGGCGTGATAAAAAGCCTTGATAAAACTTGACACAAAATATTGATTCTTTGTATAATAAACCCATAAAATACGGTGAAAACCTTACGAAGAATGTTTTATCAGAGTAATTGATAGACATAAGAGAAAAGCTGTGAAAATAATCCGATTTAAAAGGAGAAGAATATGAGCCTGAAGATTGAAAAGAAAAATGAAGGAACAAAAGATACTGTAATGCTGTCAGGAAGACTGGACACAACCACAGCTCCTGAATTGGATGTTTTTGCAGAGAAGGAATTGGTAGATACACAGGAACTGGTGCTTGACTTTGCAGATCTGGAGTACATTTCATCTGCTGGCCTGCGTGTGCTTTTGAAATTGCAGAAGGTTATGAATAAAAAAGGAAGTATGAAACTGATCCATGTGGGAGAAGTTGTAAAGGAAGTCTTTGAGATTACAGGGTTTACGGATATTTTAACAATAGAGTAACACGCGTTGCAGGTCTGACAGGTTTTCAGGTGGTCAGAGAACTTACCATGTGAGGAACCGGTTCAGCGTGCATGTAAATAAAGGAATTCTGTGGTTCATACAGGATTCTTTTTTACATAGTTCAGAAAAAAAGGTATGGTTATCAGGCGGGATGGAAACAGAAGCCTTGGTGGCGTATGGGAAAGGAGCTGTGAAATTTGAAAAGTATTACAGTGGAAGCAAAGACAGAGAATGTAGATAAAGTTACGGAATTTGTAAATGAAGTGCTGGAAGAAAAGGATTGTCCGTTGAAGGTTCAGATGCAGCTGGATGTTGCCATAGATGAGATATTTGGAAACATTGCTTATTATGCTTATGGGAAGGGCAGTGGAAATGCCACAATACAAATTGAAATGGAAGATAATCCGCCGAAAATCACATTGACTTTCATAGACCAGGGAATTCCTTATAATCCACTGGAAAACAAAGATCCGGACATTACACTGGATATTGAAGACAGAGAAATTGGAGGGCTTGGAATTTTTCTGGTAAAGAAAACCATGGATGAGCTTTCTTATGAATACGCTGACGGACAGAATATTTTAACCATGAAAAAAGAACTGGTATAAGATTAAAAACAAAAAAGATAAATGTTTACAAAAATAGACTGACTTTTTTGTGAATATTAAATACAAATATTTTAAGCCAACCTAATTGTTTTTGTACGCCTTATTTGGTATACTGTATAAAACAAAAGAAAGCAGGAAAATATTATGAAGAGAGGCAGTATTTTTGAAACGGATGGTATCCCGCGGATACAGGAAGCCCTTCCTCTTGCGTTGCAGCATGTTGTTGCAATGATCGTGGGATGTGTCACCCCTGCCATTATTGTGGCAGGCGCAGCAGGGCTTGAGAATAAGGATCAGGTCATTCTTATTCAGGCAGCTCTGGTAGTTGCTGCGCTGTCTACTTTGCTCCAGCTTTTTCCCATTGGGAAGAAGTACAGGATTGGTTCAGGACTTCCCATCATTATGGGTGTCAGCTTCGCATACGTACCAAGTATGCAGGCCATTGCGGACGGGTACGGAATTGATACCATTTTGGGAGCCCAGATTGTAGGTGGTGTTGTTGCCGTTATCATGGGAATTATGGTAAAAAAGATTAGGGTATTTTTCCCGCCTCTGATCACAGGAACAGTGGTATTTACCATCGGACTTTCCCTGTATCCCACTGCGATCAACTATATGGCTGGTGGAACCTCTAATCCGGATTATGGCTCCTGGCAGAACTGGCTGGTGGCTTTCTTTACCCTTGCAGTAGTAACAGTCCTGAACCACTTTGGAAAAGGAATCTGGAAGCTTTCTTCTATTCTGATTGGTATGCTGGCCGGCTATGTGGTATCCATTCCATTCGGGATGGTGGATCTTTCAAGCGTGGGTAAGGCAAGTGTGTTCCAGGTACCACAGCCGTTGCACTTCGGAGTGCATTTTGAGATTTCTGCATGTGTAGCCATCGGACTGCTTTTTGCAATTAACTCGATTCAGGCAATTGGTGACTACTCTGCAACTACCATCGGTGCTATGAACCGGACTCCCAAGGATTCAGAGCTTCAGGGTGGTATTGTAGCTTATGGTATTACCAATATTCTTGGAGCCCTGTTCGGAGGACTTCCAACTGCAACATACAGCCAGAACGTTGGTATTGTTACCACGACCAAGGTTATCAACCGCTGGGTTCTGGGACTGGCAGCTGCGTTCCTTGGAATTGCCGGATTTGTGCCGAAATTTTCAGCACTTCTGACCACGATTCCCCAGTGCGTATTGGGTGGTGCCACAGTTTCCGTATTTGCATCTATTGCTATGACAGGTATGAAGCTGGTGGCTTCTGCAGAGATGGATTACCGTAATTCCTCTATCGTAGGTCTGGCTGCGGCACTTGGTGTGGGCGTTTCCCAGGCAAATGCAGCACTTGCCACACTTCCTGCATGGGTGACTACCATTTTCGGAAAATCTCCGGTTGTGCTGGCGACGATCATAGCAGTCTGTCTGAACCTGATCCTGCCCAAGTCAAGGGATGAGGAGAAAGAAGAGAAAATTTATGACAGCCAGGTTCAGGAGAAACTGGAAGACGATCATAAGATGTTTGGAAATGATCAGGAATAAGGCAGAAGAAATTATGGATTTTTGCTGATTGTGTGTGAAAAATAAAGAAAAAAGTAAGAACTCCTTTGTTCTGTAAGATCAGGTATTTTGAGCCTGGGTGCTAACTGATCTTATAGAGAAAGGAGTTCTTTTCTTTTTCGTGAGCCACAAGAAAAACATGTAGAATATGTTTCGCCCTGTTTAAATCATGATACCGTATAGGGAGATTCTCTGCAGGGTCTGAACTCAGAACGGCGGGGTTATTTTGTTACTGTTCACTGGTAACGCTATTTTCTGTATACGCAGACAGGAAGTCCGTCTTCGCCCATAGGCAGTTCTACATTTCCCTGAATCAGCGGACGTGCATAATGGATGAAATCCTCTGTCACGTCAGAACCGTCCTGGCTGATCCAGGAAAGGGGAACGGTTTTCTCCTCATTACAGATTTCATTGACATCCTCAAGTCCACATCTCATCTGGTAAACGCCCTTAGAGGTCTCCTGACGGATGAAAGATACCATTTTCCCAGTTTCGCCTTTCAGCGCAGCCTGAACGCCGAAAATACCGGCTGTAATGGCCTCCTGGCGATCCGTGTCAGAGAGCATGGAGGCACTGCAGCGCTGGCTTACATTCAGTTCAATGGAGCGGGCTTTCACGCCAAGTCGGCTTCGCACCAGGTTTTCCAGATATTTGCCGCAGCCTGCCAGCATTTTATGACCAAAAGTATCGGTGCCTACAGAATTGTCATATTCGCAGATAAAAGTTCCCTTATTATCATGAATGCCTTCGGAAACGCAGACAACAACATTACAGTTTTTTTCGAAGCAGGCTTCTGTTTTTTTCAAAAATTCTTCTGTATCGAAGGCTGTTTCAGGAAGATAAATAAGAAGCGGGTTATCGCCGGTATATTTGCGGGCGAGAGCGCTGGCTGCTGTGAGCCATCCGGCATGACGTCCCATGATTTCTACGATGGTCACGGATTTTTTCTCATAAACATTGGCATCCAGGGTGATTTCACGAACTGTGGAAGCCACATATCTGGCAGCACTGCCGAAGCCAGGAGTGTGGTCAGTATGCACAAGATCATTGTCAATGGTCTTCGGCTCTCCGATAATGCGGATGTCACTGCCAATCATGGCTGCGTAGCGGGAAAGCTTGCTCACAGTATCCATGGAATCGTTGCCGCCGATGTAGAAAAACCAGCCGATATTCATCTCCTCAAATTTGCGGAAAAGCTCTGGGTATACCGGATCTTCCAGAGATTCCGGAAGCTTATAGCGGCAGGAACCCAGGTAAGCGCCTGGGGTGTAGGTAAGATATTTCAGCTTTTCCCCGGGAAGTGCTTCTTCAAAGTCAAGGATGGTGCCCTTCAGAAATCCTTCAATACCGTTTATCATGCCGTAAACATGTCCGATTTCTTCCTGTTTTATGCCCTCAGAAACTACACCATAAAGGCTGCTGTTGATAACTGCAGTAGGTCCGCCGGATTGTCCGACGATCAAGTTCTTTTTTTCCATTTTAATGAAACCTCCTGTTGTTCTTAGCGCCTGTTTGAAAAAGGTTTGCTGCAAAATATACCGCAAATTGTGACGCGCATCTTGCTGGAATGATTTTTCAAAAACACGCTTTGGTATTTTTATTATAACAGGAGAGAGCGTATGTGGCAAATGAGAAAAATACGATTGTGGGAAAAGGCAGGATGGATTATAATAAGAAGCAGGGAAACTGCAAGAAAGCTGGGATTATATATGGAAGAAGAGCGTGATATGCGGTATGAAAAATTCCAGACAACAGGACAGGAGCGGATTCGGCTTGCCTGCGCTTTGGAAGGATTTTTTTTAACAAATGAGTGCGAAGAAGAGAAAAAAACTGCCTATGGCCAGTATCTGAAGCGAAGAATCCGTCCTGCTATGGAAGCTTTGATCTGGGAAGAGAACGTGGGAAAAATGGAGCTCTTGGAGAGTTTTGGCTGGTTTGGAGCAGAAGAACTGGAGAATTTTATCTGTACTGCCAGAAGAGAGCGAAAGCTGGAGAGCCTGGTGTGGCTGATGAGGTTAAAGGATCAGAAATACGGATATAAAGAGAAAAAATTTGACCTTTAGCAGGAAAGAAAGCGAAACTATGCAGGATAATAAAGAAAGAAAAATGTCTGAAAATACAGGCAGTTTCATAAAGAAAAAAAGGCAATACCAGGAAATGGGAATGAAAATCCTGCATACCTGCAGGAGTGAAATCTGTGCAAGATTTCCATTTTTTTCTTATGCATCAGCAGCCCTTTCGGCGGTCGTGGAGACAAAAATGTTTCCGAACAGCATGGAAAATGAGAACTCTTCGCAGTCCTGGATCCATGGAATTGGAACTGATGGCGAGAGGATAATAGCAGACCCTGTATTCCTGATCTATACGTGGGCAGAGAAGCCAGAAAGGCTGAAAAGAGGCTGCCTGCACATGTTGTTTCACTGTCTTTATCAGCATCCTTTTTCTGACAAAAAGATGGAAGAAAGATTATGGAATGTGGCCTGTGATCTAGCTGTGGAGCTTCTGATCTGGAAGAATATTCCGGAAAATTTATGGCAATATTCGTCAGAAGAACTGCAAAAAAGAAAACAGATTTTTGAATTTTTTAAAGGCAGAAATTGCTCTGCCCAGGTACTTTATCAGCTTCTGAAACAGGAAAAACTCCCTTTTAATATTGAAGAGCTGGAATCTCTTTTTTCCTTTGATGATCATTCCCTATGGAGTGTAAATCCATGGAAAAGGGAACAAAAGCGGAGCAGATGGGAAAAGATTCTTACATATACCACCCTTGGAAGGGAGAGGCAGAAGCATCGGATTGGAGCAAGTCCTGGAAGTAAAGAAGAGGAATTGGAGGAACTGTACAAAAGTCGATATGATTATCGGAAATTTCTCCGAAAATTTGCTTTTCCCAGGGAAGAAATCCAATTGGACGAGGATAGCTTTGATTATATTTTTTATAATTTTGGAATGGAGCAGTATGGAAATTTGCCGCTGATCGAGCCGTTGGAATACAAAGAAGTGAATCGTCTGGAGGAATTGGTGATCGCCATTGATACCTCTGGTTCCTGTTCCAAGGAGCTGGTCCGGAGATTCCTTGGAGAGACCTACCAGATCCTCAGCACCCGGGAGAATTTTTTTAAGAAAATGAAAGTATATATTGTCCAATGTGACTGTTGTATTCAGTGGTACCAGGTGATCCATTCAGAGGAAGAATGGAAAGAATATATGCAGAAGATAACCATACAGGGACGGGGTGGAACCGATTTCAGGCCTGTTTTTGAACTGATCAGAAAGGAACAGGAGAAGCGGGAATTGCGGAATTTGAAGGCTTTGATCTATTTTACTGACGGAGATGGGATTTATCCGAGACAGAAACCGGATTATGAAACGGCTTTTGTATTTGTGAAAAAGACGGAAAATATGAGACTTGTGCCGGACTGGGCTTATAAACTGGTTATCGGCGAAAGGATAAAAATATGAATATCAAAGACGCAAAAAATGAGATTATCCATACCCTTGCTGCTTATCTGAAAAAGGACGGGAATGGAGCTTATACCTATCCTTTGGTACGGCAGCGCCCAATCCTTCTGATTGGTCCTCCGGGAATCGGGAAAACTGCTGTTATGGAGCAGGTTGCAGCCGAATGCAGAGTGGGCCTTGTGGCTTACACCATCACGCATCATACTCGTCAGAGCGCAGTGGGACTTCCAAAAATTGTGACCAGGAATTACGGCGGTATGGAAATTGATATAACAGAATACACCATGAGTGAAATTATTGCTTCTGTGTATGAGTACATGGAACAAACGGGAAAAAAGGAGGGAATCCTTTTTATAGATGAGATCAATTGCGTGTCAGAGACGTTGGCCCCGGCTATGCTGCAGTTTTTGCAGAACAAGACCTTTGGAACCCATAAGGTACCGCAGGGATGGATTATTGTAGCTGCTGGCAATCCGCCTGCATACAACAAATCTGTCCGGGAATTTGACATTGTTACGCTGGATCGTGTAAGAAAGATTTCTATACAGGCAGATACAGATGTATGGCTGGAATATGCAGGGGAAAAGGGCATACATGGCGCAATTTTGTCCTATCTTTCCCTTAAAAAAGAGAATTTTTATATGGTGGAAAATACAGTAGATGGCAAGTTTTTTGTGACTGCCAGAGGTTGGGAGGATCTTTCCGAAATCCTGAAAAGCTATGAGGAACTGCAGGTGGAAATTGGAGAGGAACTGATTGGAGAATTCCTTCAAAAAGAGGAAATTGCAAGAGATTTTGCCGGTTATTACAGACTGTATGAGAAGTATAAATCTGATTATCAGATACAGGAAATTCTTGATGGAAATGTAACTTCCGGGCAGCTGAAGACTTGTTGCGATATGGGAAAAAAAGCATCTTTTGAAGAACGCTTTACTGTAACTGAAATGCTTCTTGAAGCTGTGACAGAAAGAATTTCAGTCTTTCAGAAAACAGATGAAAAGACAGAAAAACTATACGAAAATCTTAAATTTCTGAAGATTTTTTTGCAGGAAAAGAACAGCGTAGAAGCTATGGAACAGTTTATTGCTTCCAGAAGAAAAGCGCTGGATGCGAAAATCTGTTCAGAGCTTCTGACAGCAGAAGAAGCTGCAAGGGAAGAGGAACAGATCAGAATTCTGGAAGAGTATTTTCTCCAATTGAAAGAGCTGCATATTTCCGGCGTGACAGAAGGAATAGAACAAATCGTCGAACGGTTTGGAAATGTTTGCAGATTACGAAACGAGAAACTTGAGGAAACGAAGAAGATGCTGGAACATGCCTTTTCTTTTCTGGAGGAATGCTTTGGGGAAGGACAGGAATTGCTGTTGTTTGAAACCGGTCTGACAGGAGATGACAGATGCAGTATTTTCATCTCTCAGTATGGCTGTTCTTCTTATTTTAAACATTGTGAACTTTTGCTTTACAGCAAAAAAGAAAATGAGTTGAGGAAAGAGTGCAGGGATTTGCTGGAAGAATAAGTGAAGAATGTAGGAATTACTGATGCTGAAGGTATGGCGTGTATAATAATCTGAGCACGAAATCATGCTTTGCATGATCTCGCGCCGCAATCCTGAGACAGAGATTGCAGGAAAATTTTATAGCCTATATAATATAGAGAGATTTTAAAAGTTTGATATATGCGAAACTTCAGATTGTGTGAATAATATTGGTAGAAGGAGGTTGCCATGAGCGAAGATAAGAAACCCAAAAAGAAGAAAAAAGCAGGAGATATATTTCTCACAATTGTACTGATTGCTGCAATCTGTATATTTTGCTACGCGGCATATAATCTTTATCACATTTATACAGAGTATAAGAAAGGCTCAGATGAGTATAATGCGATTGCCCAGATGGCGGTGACAGAGCGTGATCCGGATCAGGACAGTACCAGTGACAGTGAGGAAACAGCAGGACCAGACGGACCGACTCTGAAGGCCCCGCTGGATATTGATTTTGATTCTCTTCGAAGCATTAATACAGATGTAATCGGCTGGATCTATGTGGAGGCACTTGATGGTGTCAGCTATCCGGTGGTAAAGGGAACTGACAATGACCAGTATCTTCATATGACTTATGAGAAGAATTATAATTTTGCCGGAACTATTTTCATTGATTATGAGAATAAGGCAGATTTCAGTGACTGCAATACGCTGGTATACGGTCACAATATGAAGAACGGGACTATGTTTGGACAGCTGAAGAATTTCAGTAAGGATGATTCTGCTTACAATAAGAGCAAATATTTCTGGATCTTTACCCCGGAGAAGATTTACCGGTATGAGATTATTTCTGCGTACACCACAGCGGTAAACAGTGATACATATACACTGTTTAAGGGACCTGGACAAGAGTTTGTAGATTATATGAATAAAATAGTCTCCTATTCTGATGTTAAGACTACACCAGGTGAGCTGGGCGTAGACGACAAGATCGTTACCCTTTCCACATGTACCGGTAATGAGTCTACTCGTTATGTGGTTCAGGGAAAAAGAGTGGATACTTTGGATGTAGTGAAGAAATCTGACAGCACGAAGCAGACAGGTGATAATTAGAACCGGATCTTCGTGAAAAAGCATGCAAACCCGTAAATGGCCGGGAAATTTCTGCAGAGCTGCAGAGGGACTTTGAGAGAGGTATCAGAAAGCATATTACTGTAAAAGGTGTACCGTATAATGATTGGAGGAATGGACATGAGTAAGGAAGTGGAAAGGCTTCAGGAGCTGATCGACCAGTACGATAATATTGTATTTTTCGGAGGAGCAGGAGTTTCTACGGAGAGCGGGATCCCGGATTTTCGAAGCCAGGACGGACTTTATAATCAGAAGTATGATTATCCGCCGGAAACTATTTTAAGTCATACCTTTTTCATGGGTCATCCGGAGGAATTTTATCGTTTTTATCAGGACAAGATGCTATGCGATACAGCGAAGCCGAATGCAGCTCATCTGAAGCTGGCAGAGCTGGAAGAAGCTGGAAAGCTGAAAGCAGTTATCACCCAGAATATTGATAATCTGCATCAGATGGCAGGTAGTAAACATGTACTGGAGCTTCACGGAAGTGTATACCGGAATTACTGTATGAAATGTGGAAAATCCTATGACTTTAAATATATGAAAGCAGCGGAAGGGGTTCCAAGGTGTTCCTGCGGCGGAATTATCAAGCCGGATGTGGTTCTTTATGAAGAAGGACTGAATGACCGCACCATCAATGAGTCTGTGCGTGCTATTTCCCAGGCGCAGGTTCTTATTATAGGAGGGACGTCCCTGGCAGTTTATCCCGCGGCAGGATTGATCGATTACTTTTCCGGAGAACATCTGGTAGTGATCAACAAGTCCCCGACGCCAAGAGACCGGTATGCAGATCTTTTGATCAAGGAGCCTATCGGACAGGTATTTTCTCAGATAAAAGTAAAAAAATAGTATGCTTGAAAAAGGTTCTAAAGCAAAAATGAAGCAGGTAAATAAGGAGTTTATATATGGCAGCAGTTGTTTATGAAGTTGGAGATATTGTTACATTGAAGAAGGGTCATCCATGTGGCAGCAAAGAATGGGAAATCTTAAGAGTAGGTGCAGATTTTCGCCTGAAATGTATGGGCTGTGGACACCAGATCATGGTACCGCGGAAGATGGTGGAGAAAAATACAAAAAATCTTCAAAAAAAGGAAAAATAATGCTTTACAGCCTGAAAAAAGTATGTTAGAATCAAAAATCGTGATATATAAAATATCCTTGCTCTTTGACAGGCAAAGGGCCAACAGACCATAAGGAGGTAAGACAAGCATGAACAAGTACGAGTTAGCATTAGTTGTTAGCGCAAAAATTGAAGACGAAGTACGTGATGCAGTAGTTGAGAAAGCTAAAGGATACATCACTCGTTACAATGGCGTTATCACAGACGTTGAAGAATGGGGTAAGAAGAAATTAGCTTACGAGATTCAGAAAATGCATGAAGGCTTCTACTACTTTATTCAGTTTGAGGCAGACGCACAGTGTCCGGCAGAAGTAGAAAGACATGTACGTATTATGGACAACGTATTAAGATACTTAGTTGTCAGAAAAGACGCATAATCTTTTTGCATAATCGGATTTAGAAAGCACCATTAAGAGCCCGTTCACTTAGTATATTAAGAGAGGTAAGAAGAATGAACAAAGTAATTTTAATGGGACGCTTAACAAGAGATCCTGAGGTAAGATATTCCGCAGGAGAGAATGCACTGGCAATTGCCAGATACACATTAGCGGTAGACAGAAGATTCCGTCGCGACGGAGAAGCAAGTGCTGATTTCATTCAGTGTGTTTCTTTTGGACGTACGGCAGAGTTTGCTGAGAAGTATTTCCGTCAGGGACTGAAGATTGCCGTTACAGGTCGTATTCAGACCGGAAGCTATACCAACCGTGATGGACAGAAGGTTTACACTACGGAGGTTGTTGTGGAAGATCAGGAGTTTGCTGAGAGCAAGGCTTCCAGCGATAGTTATGCTGCTTCCCATCCGCGCACAAGTGCACCGGAGGCATCCATGCCGAATCCGGGAACCGCTGCAGAGGGCTTTATGAACATTCCGGATGGCATTGACGAGGAATTGCCATTTAACTAGAGCTTAGCTCTTAGAACTGAATAAAACAGGAGGAAAACCAACATGGCTTACAATAATAGAAGCGAAAGACCAGATTCTCCAATGAAGAGAAGAGGCGGCCGCAGAAGAAAAAAAGTTTGCGTATTCTGTGGTAAAGAGAATAACGAGATCGATTACAAGGATGTAGCAAAATTAAGAAAATATGTTTCCGAGAGAGGAAAAATCCTTCCTAGAAGAATCACAGGAAACTGCGCGAAACATCAGAGAGCTCTGACCGTTGCTGTTAAGAGAGCACGTCATCTTGCTATGATGCCATACATCCAGGACTAATTTGGAAGTGTTTACCGCCATCCGGAAGGATGGCGGTTTTTCTATCTAGAGCGTGTTTGAAAAATCATTTCCGCAATCTGCATGCCCCACTTTGCGGTATATTTCACCCGAATTCGGTTGCCGTAGCCCACTACGGCGCCCTCATCCGGGCAAAATCTCCCACAAATTGTGACGCACATCTTACAGAAAGCCTTTTTCAAACACGCTCTAATCTTCTATGGAAAAATCCTCAGAAATCTGTTATACTATCTGGCAAAGGCGTATTTTGCCTGTCACTATGTAAAAGGTACCTGAAGATTTGTAAGTGAGGATAAACTTATGAATAAAAAACTGAAATTCAAGGGATCCATGAAGCAGTTCATGAGGTGGCCACTGTATCTGACCATTCTTCTTATATGGCTGGATATTCTTATTTTTATGATAAGTGTGAAAGCAGGAATTCTTGCTACACTTGGAATTGTGGTATATATTGTGGCAGCACTTCTGCTTACCCGCTTTCACAGGCCGCTGATTCTCAATGATCTGATCGCGTTTGCCAATCAGTATGAATCTCTTGAGAAGCGTCTTCTGGATGATCTGGCTCTTCCCTATGCCATTATGGACACCAATGGAAGAATGATCTGGTCTAACAAGGTGTTTGCAGAGCTTACCGGGAAAGAACAGCTGTATAACAAGCACATTACCACTATTTTTCCGGAAATCACACCGGATAAACTGCCTGTACCTGAGAAACAGGAGATCACAGAGATGAGCACCAACTTTGGAGACAGGATCTATCGTGTTTCCATGCAGCTGGTTACTATGAAAGATGTGGTAAATGAAGCCCGTATTCTGGAAAATGTGGATGCAGACATTAATCTTGTGGCAATGTTTTTTTATGATGAGACAGAGCTTCAGGAATATATTCAGAAGAATGAGGATGATAAGCTGGTAGTTGCCCTGGCATATCTGGATAATTATGAAGAAGCTCTGGAAGGTGTGGAAGAAGTCAGAAGATCCCTTCTGATCGCACTGATCGACAGGAAAATCACCAAGTATTTTTCCAATTTTGACGGACTTGTACGCAAGCTGGAACGGGATAAATACTTCCTGATCATGCGTCAGAGTTCCCTGGAAGCATTGAAAGAACAGCGTTTTCATATTCTGGATGAAGTTAAGACGGTCAATATTGGTAATGAAATGGCAGTTACCCTAAGTATCGGTATTGGTCTGAACGGCGCAAACTATCTGCAGAATTATGAATATTGCCGTATTGCCATTGAGATGGCTCTTGGACGCGGTGGTGACCAGGTAGTAATTAAGAATGGAGATTCCATCGCCTATTTTGGCGGAAAATCCCAGCAGGTGGAGAAAAATACCCGCGTAAAGGCCAGAGTGAAGGCACAGGCTCTGAAAGAGTTTATGAGCACCAAGGATCGTGTTGTGGTTATGGGACATAAGATCACAGATGTAGATGCCCTTGGGGCTGCAATCGGTATTTATCGTGCAGGAAAGACCCTTGGCAAACCGGTCCATATTGTAGTAAATGATCCGACCACATCCATCCGTCCGTTGATGGCAGGTTATATCAATAATCCGGATTATGAGCCTTCCATGTTTGTAGATTGTGCCCAGGCAAAGGATCTTGTGGATAATAATACAGTTGTGGTTGTGGTGGATACAAACAAACCAAGTTATACAGAGTGTCAGGATCTTCTTTATCTGACCAGGACAATCGTGGTGCTGGATCATCACAGAAGAGGCAGTGAAGTGATACAGAACGCAGTACTTTCCTATGTGGAGCCATATGCATCCTCCACATGTGAGATGGTTGCTGAGATCCTTCAGTATTTTGACGAGGATCTGCGTCTTCGCAGCCTGGAAGCGGATTGTCTGTATGCAGGTATGGTAATTGACACCAATAATTTTACTACACGCTCCGGCGTGCGCACTTTCGAAGCAGCTGCTTATCTTCGGAGAAATGGCGCAGATATTACAAGAGTCCGCAAAATGCTTCGGGATAACATTGATGCATATAAGGCAAGAGCGGAAGTTGTCCGCACTGCCCAGATTTACAGAAATTGTTTTGCAATAGGAAGATGCCCCAGCGAGGGGCTGGAAAGTCCTACAGTAGTAGGTGCCCAGGCCGCAAATGAGCTTCTGAATATTGCAGGTGTGAAGGCTTCTTTTGTTCTTACTCCATATAATAATGAGGTGTATGTAAGTGCCCGTGCCATTGATGAGGTCAATGTGCAGGTTATGATGGAGAGAATGGGCGGCGGAGGTCATCTGAACATTGCCGGAGCCCAGGTGAAGGCTACAGAAGATGAGACAGAGAAAATGATCAAAGATATTATAGATCAGTTATACCAGGAAGGAGAATTCAAAGAATGAAAGTAATTTTACTGGAAGATGTAAAAGCCCTTGGAAAAAGGGGAGAGATTGTAAACGTCAGTGACGGATATGCAAGAAACATGATCCTGCCGAAGAAGCTTGGACTTGAGGCAACTCCAAAGAACTTAAATGATCTGAAGCTTCAGAAGGCAAATGAAGAGAAAGTTGCCCAGGAGAATTTAGAAGCTGCCAGAGCTTTTGCCAAGAATCTTGAAGATAAAGAGGTTATTCTTACTCTTAAAGTGGGAGAGGGCGGAAGAACATTTGGCTCTGTTTCCACAAAAGAAATTTCAGAAGCTGCCAAGAAACAGCTGAATCTTGATATAGAGAAAAAGAAACTGGTACTTCCAAACCCGATCCGCAATCTTGGCGTAACAAATGTACCGGTTAAGCTTCATCCTAAGGTAACCGGAAGCCTGAAAGTATGGGTAAAGGAAGAGGCATAAGGGCTACTGTGAAGAAGTGTAAACAGTAATGCATAAAGCTGCAGGAGAGGATGTTTTTTACGAAATGGAAGAAGCATTGATCAAGAGGATACTTCCTCACAGCATTGAAGCGGAACAGTCCGTTATTGGTTCCATGATCCTGGACCGTGATGCCATTCTGGTAGCATCAGAGATTCTTACAAGTGATGACTTTTACCAGAGCCAGTATGGTATTATTTTTGATGCCATGGTGGAGTTATGTAATGAAGGAAAGCCGGTGGATCTGATCACTCTTCAGAACCGTCTGAAAGAGAAGGAACTTCCACCAGATATCAGCAGTATGGAATATGTAAGAGATCTGATTTCTGCAGTTCCCACTTCTGCCAACGTAAAGTATTATGCCAATATTGTCAGCGAAAAGGCTGTCCTTCGAAGACTGATCAAAGTGAATGAGGAAGTGGAAAATGCCTGCTATATGGAGAAAGAAGGCACACAAATGATCCTGGAGGAAGCGGAGAAGAAATTGTTTAATGTTCTTCAGAGACGCTCCAGTGATGAGTTCGTGCCTATCCAGCAGGTGGTTTTGAATGCGGTGAACAATATTGAGAAAGCTTCCAAGATGAAGGGAACGGTAACTGGTATTCCTACCGGTTTCGTGGATCTGGATTACAAGACCTCCGGAATGCATGCTTCAGACCTGGTGCTGATCGCAGCCCGTCCGTCTATGGGAAAAACTGCTTTCGTTCTTAATATTGCCCAGTATATGGCATTTCGTAAGGACGTTACGGTAGCGATATTCAGTCTGGAGATGTCCAAGGAGCAGCTTGTAAACCGTCTCCTTGCCATGGAATCTCATGTGGATTCCCAGAATATGAGAACTGGTAATCTGAAAGACGAGGATTGGACCAAGCTGGTGGAGGGTGCAGATATTATCGGACGCTCTAATCTTATTATTGATGATACCCCCGGTATTTCCATTTCCGAGCTGCGTTCCAAGTGCCGAAAATACAAATTAGAGCACAATCTTGGAATTATTATGATTGATTATCTTCAGCTGATGAGTGGAAGCGGACATTCTGATTCCAGACAGCAGGAAATTTCCGATATTTCACGTTCCCTGAAAGCACTTGCCCGTGAGATCAGCGTTCCGGTCATTGCACTTTCACAGCTCAGTCGAGCTGTAGAGCAGCGCCCGGATCACAGACCTATGCTTTCTGACCTGCGAGAGTCGGGAGCTATTGAGCAGGATGCTGATATGGTAATGTTTATCTACCGTGATGATTATTATCATAAGGATACGGAGAAAAAGGGAATTGCTGAGATCATTATAGCGAAACAGAGAAACGGTCCTATTGGTACCGTTGAGCTGGTATGGCTGCCTCAGTATACACAGTTTGTAAATATGAAAAAATAAGGAAATGCTGATTGATTATGGTATTTCTTCGAAAAGGCCGGCATGTTATGTCGACCTTTTTTTCTTGCATTTGAAAGACCTTTTGTTATAATAAAAACAGTGAATTATGCTATTGTCCATACGGATGCTGTCTGGCAACCAGACCGATTTGTTTTGTGGACAGCAACAATTTCATGAGGAGGGGTAGTATGGAAAAATGCTATACCGTGGCTGAGACTGTGAAGCTGACAGGGGTGAAATCTTATGTCCTTCGTTACTGGGAGGATGAACTTTCCCTTCCTATTCGCAGAAATGAGCTGGGGCATCGCTGCTACACCCAGGATGATATTCAACTGTTTTTAAACATTAAAGAACTAAAGAACAGAGGCTTGCAGCTTCGGGCGATACATGATCTTCTTCCAAAGCTTACAAAAAAAGAAGGAATGGAAGTAATCGTGCCGGAAGAAAAGGATAAAATACATTTACTGGAATCTGAGAGTATAGAAAAAGAAGAGAAGGAAACAAGAGATACGCTTCGGGAAGAACTGCTGGAGAATGTTCAGAATTTTAAAGCGGAGCCAGATAAAAAGATTTTGGAGTTTCAGGAAATATTAGAACGTCTGATTACTCAGGAGCTTCATGCCCAAAAAGAAGGAGAAGACAGGTGGCGCACTCTGGATGCAGCCATCAGGAGACAGCAGATGGCAAGAAGAGAAGCGGCTGCATCTTCGGAGAAGAAGGGAAAAAAGAAAAACGGAGTGTAGAATGTGTTTGAAAAAGGGGAGCTCCATAGGAAGCTCCCCTTCATGCTATCATCACTTATGTGGGAAAAATCAACCCTCGCTGATAGCGCCTGTAGGACAGGCATCAGCACAAGTTCCGCAGTCCATGCAGGAATCTGCATCGATTACGTAATGATCATCTCCCTGAGAAATAGCACCTGCTGGGCACTCGCTCTCGCATGTTCCACAGCTTACGCACTCGTCAGAAATTACATATGCCATTGTTATATCCTCCTTTAATCTCTTTAGTTCCCTTATGATTACTGGTCACAGAGTGAACAGAAACCCTTTCTGGGATATGAGTCTATTCTAATATATATGTCAAAGGATATCAAGTACAAAATTATAAACAAAATTTTAGAATTGTGACGGTTGCGCAAATGTGTATTTGGTATTATAATAGTGAAACGTGGAGAGTTACTGCCGGATTTGATGTAATGGCAGGGAATTTTTTACGAGAGAAGCAGTTGCTGGTCAGGCATGAACAGTAACTCGATATAAAAAAGGAGGAAACAGATCATGGCACAGGTGACAAAAGATATGCTGATTGGTCAGCTTCTTCAGTTAGATCCTAATATGGCTGGTATTCTTATGGCATCCGGTATGGGATGTGTAGGATGCCCATCCGCGCAGATGGAATCTCTGGAGGAGGCTGCTATGGTACACGGAATTGATGCTGACGTTTTAATGCAGCAGCTGAACGATTATCTTGCAGGCCGTTAGTATATAGGTTCTTGACGGGCTGTTCCGGTTGAGAAGGTAACCCCGACAGAGTATATACGAACTTATAATAAAAAGGACTGGCGATTTGCCAGTCTTTTTTAATACGGTTTTAGCCTGCTTAAAATGTCTGCGCAGCGTGCAGGCATTTTGGAATTGTCAGGCGGAGAATCCTGCAGGCAGGATTCCTTTTATTTCAGATTTTTGCAAGCTGCTGCAAGGCTTTGCGGGAAATAAGCTCACCATGTTCCTTTAAATGAGCCTCTCCGGCAGCAGTAAAAGCGCGTCCGCTGCCGTATTCAGAAAGAATATTGCATACTTTATTGAATTCTTCTGCTGTGCAGGAGGTTTGATGTACAATTAGCTGGTAAAGGGAATTCTCATCCTTGTAAAGGGTATTAACTCCTTTATAGAATCCATCCAGTCCATGTGCGGCAGCAATGACATCATCCAGAGTATGGAAAGTATAAAGCCGTATCAGGTTTACAGAAACCTTCCGGGTATTGGAAACAGATTCAGAAGCTTCCTTATTTCTGGAAGTACTGGAAGCTCCAGATTCTTTGGCCTCCTTGTTACTGGAAGAAGCTCCTTGAGAGGCTGCTTTCTGTGTCTCCTCATATAATTTCTGGAAGATATCGATGATATTATCAGCACCATCGAAATGAAGGGTATCCTGCTTGGTCTTCTTATATGGTGAAAATTTGGAGAAACGAGTGTCAAGTTCTTCGGGATCCTCTACCTTGGTAACAATCAGAATGACACTTTCACCGTTCACGGGAATTGCCTCGATCATCAGCGGGATGTTATCAGCTTCAAAGCCAAATTCAATCTGAGCCTGCTGCATCATTTCACGGAAAAGCTTCTTGGCTTTATCTGTGCCGTAGGCAAGCTCGCTGATACGGATCTGGTGGCTGTCCAGATCTTCCTTTGTAAGAGTGCAGCGGATTTGATTGTCACTGATTTTTTCTATTTTCATATGATCACATCCTGTTCTTGGAAATAGTGTTTATTATTAAAAGATTACCATAATCAGTTGTTAATGTTCACTTCGCGAACAGCAACACGCTTCGCGATGCACAGAAATCATACATTCGCATGATTTTGCGCCGGGTTTCCCAGGTTTTCTGTGAACTATATTCACAAAAACACCTCGCGGAACACTACCAGTGAACAGTAACAATCAGCTATCTTGATTCCTCATTGTATAATATATGTTTCAAAAGTGCAATAGGAAAAAAACAGGTAATTTCAGTTGCAACTTATTAAATTTTTCGAAACAGAATGGAAAAAAAGAATAAACTGGTAAAAATCTATTGCATAATGGAAAATGAATCCGTATAATGGGGAACAAGAAAAAAGAAATGGATCTGTGACTCACAAGCAATTGAGAACAGAGATAACACAGATTCGTATTAAATATTAACATTAACATCTATTTTTTCTAAAAACAGCGTCGATTTATCATGCAGCGTATCAGCTGGGGCGGTGTTTGCATTCCCTGAAGATGAAATGAGCTCACATTCCGTCTCTTTTTTCTGCAAAATGATTCAGGTGTTTTCTGAATCCATAAAGGAGGAAAGGAGGTTAGGACACGAAGCGTATATCACGATCAGGAAAGGAAGAATCCTGCAGATCGCTGGAGGGTGAGCTGAATCAGTATGAAGAACTGGGAATTGCTCTTTATCTGGAAGGGCTGCCCAGTGATGCCAGAGCCATTGCAAAAGCCTGTCAGATTGCAGATGGCGGAGGATATATGCGGGATTATACAGAGGACGAGAATGGGCATATAGCCCGTGTGGATTTCGATTTTGTAATCGATGATCAGCAGTTGTAAGCCATGAATATTCAGTACATACCGGAATTTCTTCAAGACCAGCAGTTTCCCCCTACTCATGCTTTGGCAGGAAGAAATTTCCGGTGCTGCTGATTGCAGGAATGATTCTAGTACATCGAATATTAAGTAACTGCCATATTGACTTGTCTGATTTTTCATCTGCTGCGTTGTCGTCAGTCGCCGTAGCCACCGCTACGCCTCCTTCCTCCGCCTTGCATATGAGAAAATCATCCTACGTCAATATAGCAGATACTTAATTTTCGATGTACTAGATACCAACATTCAATAATGTAAACAAATTGTAAAAAGTCGAATTATGTAATACAATCCTGAAAAAAATATGTTATAATGATAACCGACTGTGGAAAAGTCCGCAGCAGATATCAATTAGACGTTCACTGAGAGGATAAATATTTTATGAAGAGAAGAATTAATCCTGTAGTAGTGGTATGCATGCTGATCGCAGCAGTTACCCTGATCGGAATTGTTACAACCCTGATCATGCGCCGCATTCCTACCAGGAAACAGATGGATTTGACTGAATATTATGGACAGACAGACGATTCAGAAGCCGTAATTATAGTAGGTACCCAGATTCTGGAGCAGAAAGCAGTTATGTCTGGCGAACAGCCATATCTTCCGGTAGATGTGGTGGATAGTTATCTGAACCAGAGATATTACTGGGATGAAGAAGGTCAGCAGATTCTGTACGCTACTCCGTCGGAGCTGATTTATACACCGGCTTCCGCTGAGGCAGGCGGTGATGTATGGCTGAAGGACGGAACCGCTTATCTGAACCTTGATTTTATAAAGAGATATACAGATCTGGATACTTATGTGTACCAGCAGCCAAACCGTATAGCGATTCAGAAGGATTTTTCAGACGTATCAGTTGTCACAGCAACTAAGGATACATATGTTCGCTACCGTGGAGGAATCAAATCAGAAGTACTGTCCAGGGTAAACAAAGGAGATAATCTGATCCTTATGGAAGAATTGGAGAACTGGGATCAGGTAGCCACATGGGACGGTTATATCGGATATATAGAGAAGAGCAGTGTAAGTGATGTTCAGAATCTGAATATGGACAGAGAAGCAGTTGGGGAATCTTATACTTATCTTACCATGGACCAGCCGGTGAATCTGGTATGGCATCAGGTAATGTCCACAGATGCCAATGCAGGACTTTCAGAGGCTATTCAGAATATGACCGGAGTGAATGTTATTTCACCAACCTGGTTCTATGTAACTGACAACAATGGTAATATTATCAACAATGCTACAGCTGATTATGTATCTCTTGCCCATGAAAAAGGGCTGAAGGTATGGGGACTTGTGGACAATTTTACGCAGGACATCAGTACTTATGAGGTATTGTCCAGAACAAGTTCCAGACAGAATCTGGTTTCACAGCTGGTGAATGCAGCTGTTGGAGCTGGAATTGATGGAATTAATGTGGATTTCGAGCAGCTTAGTGAGGACGTGGGCGTTCATTTCCTGGAGTTCCTCCGGGAGCTTTCTATAGAATGCCATAAGAACAATCTTGTTCTTTCCGTAGACAATCCGGTTCCAGAGGATTTCACCAGTCATTATGACAGGGCTGAACAGGGCAAGGTAGTAGATTATGTAATTATTATGGGATATGACGAGCACTACGTTGGATCAGAGGAAGCGGGCTCAGTAGCGTCTCTTCCATGGGTAGAGAAGGGAATTCAGGATACTATCGCTGAAGTTCCGGCGCAGCGTGTGATCAATGCAGTTCCATTTTACACAAGATTATGGAAAACAGAAGCTGGCAGCTTATCCAGTGAGGCAATTGGTATGGATACTGCCCAGGAAGTAGTAAATACAAATAATGCCCAGGTATATTGGGACAGTGATGTAAGTCAGAATTATGGCAGCTTTGAGAAGGATGGATGCACTTACCAGATCTGGATTGAAGATTCTCAGTCTATTGCAGCGAAGGTACAGCTGGTACAGAAATATAATCTTGCCGGTGTGGCAGCATGGAAACTGGGATTTGAGAACAGCAGTATCTGGCAGGTGATCACAGATAATCTGTCTGTGTCTAATTAAAGCAGGTACTATTTTGAGAAGCATATCGCTGTGGGGTTACTGAACAGTTACGCCTTTTTCAAAAACGCTCTAATACACGAATGATAAAAACACTCTCTGAGACATATAAATAATGTGAAGGTCGTGAACAGCGACAAAAGACGAAAGTTTAACGATAACATTATATATTATATGCCAGGGGGTGTTTTATATTGAAAAAGCATATAGTGGAGCTGATTATGGGGTGCCTTTTGCTGATATGCTTTTATTATCTTTCCCGCGAGGCGGCTGCAGTGTCGGTAGAGATGAATCAGAAGCAGATAATTGTGGTGGATTGTGGTCATGGAGGAATGGATCCAGGTATGATCGGGCTAGAAGGTCTGAAGGAGAAGGATGTAAATCTTGCCATTGGCCTGAAAGTGAAAAGTGCACTGGAAAAGAAAGATTTTCAGGTGGTTATGACCAGGGAAACAGACGTGGGATTATATGATGAAGACTCTAATAATAAGAAAGTACAGGATATGCAAAAAAGGATTTTTCTTATTCAGGAAGTAAAGCCTGTACTTACAGTAAGTATCCATCAGAATAGTTACGAAGATCCTGGGGTGAAAGGCCCTCAGGTTTTCTATTATCGGGACTCTGTTAAGGGAGAAGAACTGGCGGAAATAATTCAGGAGAAGATGAATGATTATCTTGAGGTGGAGCGACCAAGGCAGGCGAAAGGAAATACTACTTATTATCTTTTGAAACGAAGCCCGGGGATATTGAATATTGTGGAGTGTGGGTTCCTTACGAACCCGGAAGAAGCCGGGAAACTGTTACAGGATGATTATCAGGAAAAAGTAGCGGCAGCAGTGGCTGACGGTGTGGAAGAGTACATAAAAAATAATAAACAATGAGAATTCTCTGTTAATGAAAAAACATTTCAGTTTATCAAAAACTATACACTTTTCAGAAGCTGTGGATTCTGCTATACTGGACTGGAAAAAATAAGCGAGGGAAAATACCATGTTAGGATGTGTTTATCTGATTCTGGCAGCATTATTGGGAAGGGAAATTATCCGTAATTTTTTGCCGGAACAAAGAATGAGAGAAAAAGGAATCACGCCCTTGTGGGTGACTTTTGCAGCGTCATTTGGAAGTGGTGTGCTACTTATGACCTGGGCTGTCTATATAGCAGCATGGCTGCTGAGCGTGTACTCTGAAGCAGGGAAACCCCTCTTTGGAGCAAATCTGATGGTGATGGCAGCTGTGGGGATATTTTTGCTCTTGTGCTGTTATAGAAGCAAAGGTTCTTTTGGGAAATTTATTAAAAGACTTTCCGGCGAGGTTCCTCCAGCGAAAGAAATCGTGTTCTTATTGATTTTACTGGCGGGAATTACCTGGATCATGGTATTTGTCTTTCATGTTAGTGACGGATATTTGTATTCTGGATTTACTGTATTTGGAGATTATGCCCCTCACACAGCGATGATGAGATCATTTTCGCTGGGAAATAATTTCCCCACGCAGTATCCTCATTTTGGTGGTGAAGATGTAAAATACCATTTTATGTTTCAGTTTCTGACAGGAAACCTGGAATATCTTGGAATGAGAATTGATATAGCGTACAATGCCGTAAGCAGTCTGTCACTCTGGTGCTTCTTTATCATGCTGTATTCTATGGCGAAAAGGTTCTTTGGCAGTATGAGTGCCGGAGTGCTTTCTGTTTTGTTTGTTGTATTTCGAAGTGGAACTGCTTTTTTCAGATTTGCATATGAACATTTACAGGCTGGTGATTTGTGGGAGACTCTGGCCGGGAATACTGCTTTTATTGGATATACCCCCAATGAGAACTGGGGACTTTGGAATTTTAATGTATATTTGAATCAGCGGCACTTGGGATTTGGTCTTTTGATGGCTGCGCTGGTATTATGGATTTTCCTGGACTGGGTGGAAGAAAGCTGTGCAGAGAAAGATAAGGGAATATTGTGGCTGAAGAACAGATTTCTTACAAAAAAAGCATGGATGTTTAAGAAACCTGATACAGCTCTTTTTGCCGGAATGCTATTGGGTCTGTGTTCATTTTGGAATGGAGCTGCTGTAATTGCATGTCTTCTGATTCTTATGGGATTTGCCTTTTTTTCTGATGGAAAACTTGACTATCTGATTCTGGCAATCGTGACAGTTGTGTTCTCGGAAATTCAATCTAAAATGTTTGTATGGGGAAGTGTTGTATCACCTTCTGTATATTTTGGATTTCTGGCAGAAAAGAAATCACTTCCGGGCATAGCTGTATATTTATTTGAAATAAGCGGCATTGTTTTCCTTGGCGTTTTAGTACTGCTGTTTTTTTTGAAAAGAATGGAAAGAGCAGTTGCAGTGAGTATACTTTTCCCAACAATATTTGCATTTGTGGCGTCTCTTACACCAGATATAAACGTGAATCATAAATATATTATAATATCTTATGCATTCCTTGCTGTTTTCTGGGGTGGAGCTGTAAGCAGATTGTTCCATTGGAAAGGTGCTGTTGGGAAAATTTTGAGTTTGATTCTGGCACTTAGTCTGACCATAACAGGAATTTATGATTTTGCAGTAATCCTAAAAGATAATGATTCAGGACATCGGGTTTCTGTGAACCTGAACAGTGGACTGACCAGCTGGCTTGCAGAAAATCTGAAAAAAGACGATCTGATTTTGACACCGGAATACAGTATAAATGAAGTCACTATGTCAGGGGTTATGATGTATCTGGGATGGCCTTATTATGCATGGTCCGCAGGCTATGATACTTATTACAGGGCTGCCAGGGCGGTAGAGATCTATACAACAGCCAGCGCACAGGTACTAAAGGAAACAGTTGAGGAAGAACAAATTACATATATCCTTTTTGAGGAAGGTATGAAATTTGAGGAGAAGGAATGCCGCGAAGATGTGATTGCGGATACATATCCTCTGGTGTATCAGTCAGATGACGGGAGAATAAGAATTTATGGAACAAAAGAATAAGAAAAAAATCAGTACACAAACAATAATTAAACTTCTGCTGGCGGTGGTGCTGCTTGGCCTATCTGCATTTTTACTGAAAGGTGATGTGTGGACTTTCTGGACATGGTGGCTTCTGGCGGGAGTGATGGGATTTGCTGCGATGCCTGTTACAGGAAGACTGTTCTGGCGTTTTGAGGACAAAGGATGGATTTTTTCTAAGGTACTGGCGATTGCTGCAACAGGTTTTCTTACCTGGTTTCTGACAGCTATCAGACTAATCCCTTTTAATGCCCTGACTTGTGCTGCTGTAACAATCCTATGCGCAGTTATCTGTTTTTTCCTTCTTCGAAAGGAATCAAAAGAAAAGACAGAATGTTTTCCAGTTGACAGGATTTCTCTGATTTACTGGGAAGAATTATTGTTTTTCCTTGCATTTCTTATGTGGACATATCTGGCAGGATTCCGCCCTGCTGCATATGGAACCGAGAAGTTCATGGATTATGGTTTTATGGAAGCTATGATGAGAAGCACCACACTTCCGGCAAGAGATCTGTGGTATTCAGAAGGACATATTAATTATTATTATGGCGGTCAGTATTTTGCTGTTTTTCTTACCAAGCTTTCCCATACAAAGGTGGAACTGACTTACAATCTTATGCGTACCTTTGTAGCCGGACTGGCTTTTGCAATGCCATTTTCCCTTGTTTACCAGATGATGTCAGACCGTATGAAGGGACTGCAAAAAAGCGAAAAAGTAATAAAAGGACTTCCTTTTGCAGCTGGATTTACAGCTGGTACAGCTGTTTCCATTGCAGGAAATATGCATTACGTAATTTATGCGCAGATCATTCCCCTGATTGAGAAGCTGACAGGTAAGGAAGTGAGCAGTTACTGGTTTCCGGATGCTACCCGCTATATAGGATATAATCCATATCGTGAGGAAGACCGGACGATACATGAATTTCCCTGCTATTCTTTTGTACTGGGAGATCTTCATGCTCATGTGGTAAATATTATGTTTGTACTTCTTGTAATAGCACTTCTTTATGTATGGCTAAGGGGTGTGCGCAAGAAAACAGTACCGGTTGAGACTTCCATGAAAGATGGAAAATTCTGGAAAGAGCAGCTTCTTATGCCTCATCTTCTGGTAATCAGTGCGCTTCTCGGAATGTTTCAGTGGACAAATTTCTGGGATTTTGTAATTTATTATGTAGTAACTCTTGGAACGGTGCTTTTTGCCAATATTATCCGTTTCCAGGGAAAAATAAAGAAAATCATTGTTGTAACTTTTGCACAAATGGCAGAAATCTATCTGCTTGCCTATCTTGTGATCCTGCCATTTACCTTACAGTTTGACACTATGGTGGATGGAATAGGAATTGCCAAGTACCATTCCTATTTCTACCAGCTGCTGGTTCTCTGGGGACTTCCGGCAGTTCTTACCATTACATTTGTAATTTCTATTCTCTGGGAAAAGCTGCGGGGGATGGAGCACAAGAGCCTGTACCGTCTTATGAAAGCTATCCGCACGGCAGATCTTTTTGCCATTATTATGGGACTTTGCGCTATTGGTCTGGTGGTAATCCCGGAATTTGTTTACGTGCGTGATATTTATGAAAATGGAAATGCCAGGGCAAACACTATGTTCAAGCTTACTTATCAGACATATATTATGTTTGCACTGACTATGGGATATGGAATTTACAGACTTCTGGCTGTTAGCAGACAGAAAGTATTTAAGATCATTTCCGGAATCTGTCTGTTTTTCCTGATCTGGACGGTAGGATATTTTGGAAAAAGTGTGGATTCCTGGTTTGGAAAGGTTTTGAATCCGTCAGGCTATCAGGGGCTTTATGCTCTGGGCTATCTGGATACGGATTTTTCAGAGGATGTGTCTGCAATCCAATGGCTAAAGGAGAATATTAAAGGGGCTCCGGTAGTGCTGGAGGCAAACGGTGACAGCTACAGCGGTTATGAGCGTGTTTCTGCAGCTACAGGTCTTCCAACAATTCTTGGCTGGTATGTACACGAATGGCTCTGGAGGAATGATACAGATGATCTGAACCGGAAACAGGCAGATATTATGAGTATTTATACTTCACAGGATGAGACCCAGGTAAGAGCTCTTCTTACGGAATATGGTGTTTCCTATATCTTTGTGGGCTCTAAAGAAAGAGAGAAATATGAGGACAGCCTGAATAATGCACTTCTTCAGTCACTTGGAGAAATTGTATTTATGGATGAAGATTCCGGCACTTATATTGTTAAGGTGGATTGACAAGGTTTTTAAACAGGTGTTATATTAAAGAATGCTGAAAAAATAATAGAAAGCTGGACTAAAATGAAAGCAGAAATTGTAGCCATGACGGCAGATGCTATCGATCATGCGGCACTTGCCAGAGGCGGAGAGATATTGAAACAGGGAGGACTGGTGGCATTCCCTACAGAAACTGTTTACGGTCTTGGAGGAAATGCACTGGATCCTATGGCTTCGAAGAAGATATATGCAGCCAAGGGACGTCCTTCGGATAACCCGTTGATCGTTCATATTGCAGATTTAAATGCGCTGGTTCCAATTGTAAAGGAAGTACCGGAGAAGGCGAAGATACTGGCAGAGAAATTCTGGCCTGGTCCCCTGACTATGATTTTTGAGAAATCAGACCTGGTTCCATTGGAGACAACTGGTGGTCTCAACAGTGTAGCTGTGCGTTTTCCAAGTGATCCCATTGCAGCGGAGCTTATTTTGCAGGCTGGGGGATACGTGGCAGCGCCAAGTGCAAATACTTCCGGACGGCCAAGCCCGACTACAGCACAGCATGTTGAGGAGGACTTAGGGGATGCCATTGAGATGATCATTGATGGAGGTCCTGTGGGAATTGGCTTGGAGTCAACGATTGTAGATTTTACCGAGGACGTGCCGGTGGTTTTAAGACCCGGTTATATTTCACTGGAAATGCTCCAGGAGGTTCTTGGTGATGTGAGAATGGACAAAGGTCTTATAAAGCCTGATAGTAAAGTTCATCCCAAGGCGCCGGGAATGAAATATCGGCATTATGCACCGAAAGCAGATCTTGCAATTGTGGAGGGCCCCACAGAAGAAGTAATAAATGCCATTAATCAGTTTGTAAAGGAAGATCAGGCAAATGGACTTCAGGCGGGGATTATTGCCACAGAAGAGACTATTTCCAGATATCCCTGTGGAACTGTGAAGTGTATTGGAAGCAGAGAGGCAGAGGAAACCATTGCTCATAACCTTTATGAGGTGCTGCGTGAATTCGATCAGTGCCAGGTAAGCAAAATTTATTCCGAAGCTTTTTATACCCCAAAAATGGGACAGGCAATTATGAACCGGCTTCTAAAAGCAGCCGGTCACAAAATAATCAATATAAGGAGAGAAGAACAATGAGAATAGCATTAGGTAGTGATCATGGCGGATTTGAACTGAAACAGGAGATTATCAAATATCTGGAGGAAAAGAAGATTGAGTATAAGGATTACGGCTGCTACAGCACAGAATCCACAGACTATCCGATCTATGCAAAGAAAGTTGCACATGGGATTCTGGACGGAGAGTGTGAGCTTGGAATCCTTGTATGCGGAACAGGTATTGGTATTTCTATCACTGCAAACAAAATTAAGGGAATTCGTGCAGCAGTATGTACAGACTGCTTTACTGCTGAAGCAACCAGACTTCACAATGACGCAAACATCCTTGCGCTTGGAGGACGTGTAGTTGGACCTGGACTTGCAGTTAAGATTGTGGATACTTTCCTGAATACACCATTTTCAGGAGATGAGAGACATATCCGCCGAATTGCTCAGATCGAGACGGAATAGGAAGGAGAGCTCTTCTATGGAGAACACAAATCAGAAAAACACCGGGAATATACAGATCGCGCCTGTAAGTGCTGCATCAGATCTGAACCACAAAAGAGAAGGTTACCTTACCTGGGACGAATATTTCATGGGAGTTGCCATGCTTTCCGGCATGCGCTCCAAGGATCCCAATTCACAGGTAGGAGCGTGTATTGTCAGCGATGATAATAAAATTCTTTCCATGGGATATAATGGTTTCCCAAAAGGCTGTTCCGATGATGAATTTCCCTGGGCAAGAGAGGGAGAGCCTCTGGATACCAAATATCTGTATGTGACCCATAGCGAGCTCAATGCGATTTTGAATTACCGTGGAGGAAGCCTTGAGGGAGCGAAAATGTATGTAACTCTTTTTCCCTGCAATGAGTGTGCCAAGGCAATCATCCAGGCAGGAATCAAGACTCTGGTCTATGATTGTGACAAATATGCAAGCACTCCGTCAGTCCTTGCTTCCAAGAGAATGCTGGACTCCGCCGGTGTACGCTATTATCAATACAAGAGAACCGGACGCGAGATTTTGCTGACGGTGTAAGTTAAAGAGGTTTGTTGTGGAAAATACGAAAGAAAATACAGATTTGAATATGGGCAGAGCGAAGAATGACAGATGGAAAAAGATACTGGGAATCATTCTGAACATTGCTTTGCTTCTGCTTATAGATGGATTGTTGGTATATACTTTTATTAACGAAGGAAATCGTATATATAAAGGAACAATCATTAAAATATTACTAATTGTTACAGGAAATATCTTGTTTCTTGTTCTTCTGTTCTGGGGAGAGAAAATCTGCAGTGCAATAAAAAATACCACTTTTTTGAGAATAGCAGATGTCATATTGCTGCTGGCAACTCCTGGAATTGTATTTATGCTTGTCCAGATGGTCACCTGGGTGTCAGGATATAAGAATAAAGCAGTGTCAACATTTAAAGGCCTGGTCAAGATGTCGCTACTGATGGAGCAGCCTTATTTGAGACTGAATCTTATTATTTATGCAATATTTTTTATAATACTTATTATCTTATTTAGGAAAATCAATATTGCTTCTTCTGCGTTGTGTTACCTTTTTATAATCCTTGCAATGGTAAACTATTATGTAATGGAATTTCGTGGAGAACCATTCCAGCTTCTTGACATTGTAGGAATGGGAACGGCAGCAGAAGTTGTTGGAGAATATAGCTTCAAAATCAAACTGATGCTTGGAATTCCACTGATCTATGCCCTGGTATTTGATGAGTTTGTACTGAAATTCCAGAAACTGGAGCTTGGAAAAAAGAGCAGAAAGAATACAGCTGCCCGGTTTGGTGTACTGGCTGTGATCGTGATTACATTATGTTTTACCATAAGACCTATCCTCCAGAAGCTTGACGCTGTTACTTTATGGCAGATTAACCGTATTTATAAAGAACAGGGCTACATTTCCTCTCTTGTTAAGGAAATCAGGTATTTTTATATCGAGCAGCCAGAAGGCTATTCTGTTGGAAAAACCGTAGAACTGGCACAGGAAATTGAAGATGGGGAAAATATTGTTTCAGAGACAGACAAGAGTGAGTCTGAAGAAAGTGTTGATAATACAGCTGCAGATACTTCTGAAACAGTAACACCGAAAAATATTATCCTGATTATGAATGAAAGTCTTACAGATTTTGAAAGTGTAGGGAAAATAAAGTCAAATGTAGAAATTTTGCCATACATAAGAAGCCTTAACAAAAATGTAAAACATGGACAGCTTCATGTACCTACATTCGGAGCCGGAACTGCACGCTCTGAATATGAGGCTCTTACAGGAAACAGTATGAGCTTTTTGCCATCCGGAAGTGTTCCTTATCAGCTTTATGTGCGGGATCCGGAGTATGGTCTGGCAGATATCCTGAAATCCCAGGGATATTACACAATTGCCATGCATCCCAACAAGGCTCATAACTGGAACCGGGCCTCTGTTTATCCATGCATGGGATTTGATGAATTTATCAGCCTGGAGAACTGGGGAGAGGAACACAGAGAGCTTCTTCGAAATTATGTAAGTGACAAAGCAACATTTGAAAAGATCATCAGCCTTTATGAAGAGAAGGATGCGGATGAAAAATTATTTACATTCTGTGTAACCATGCAGAATCATGGCGGTTATACAGTAGAAGACAGAGCTGGATTTGAACCTACTGTAAAGCTTGGATATGATACAGAGTATCCTCTGGCTGAAACTTATTTATCGTTGGCAAGAGAGTCTGATTCAGCATTTAAGGAATTGCTGGAGTACTTTGAAAAAGTAGATGAGCCTACCATGATTGTTATGTTTGGGGATCACTGGCCTAAGATTGAAGAAGAATTTATGGCGAAACTTTTAGGCGGCAACAGGCAGAGCCTGGGACTTGTTGAAAGCCAGCAGTCCTATACAACTCCCTATGTGATCTGGACAAATTATCCATCTGAGACAGTAGAGGAAGATTTCAGTGCTAATTATCTGGGAAGCTATATGCTTCAGCTGGCTGGTCTTGAAATGCCAGGCTACAACCAGTTCCTTATGAATCTGAAAGAGCAGCTTCCAATCATCGGAGTTGGTGCTGTTTGCGACAAAGATGGAAACTGGTATGCAAATGATGCGCTTCCGGATGATTATAAAAAACTGATGACGGATTACAATATCCTGGAATATAACAACCAGTTTGAGAAAAAAGATGTAATAGAGAGCTTGTTTACATTAAAGTAATAAAAAAGTACCCGGACAAAACAGATGCGGTGGATGGTAACTCTGGCTGTTACTGTGAACGGAGTGAACAGTAACCTCTGGCTGTTTTTTGTCTGGGTATTTTCTGTTTCGCCACTTGACATATGGGAAAATTTCGCATAAAATAAACAAGACTTAACGAGCAAATTAAATAAATGAAGTGGCAATGAAGAGAATAGTACATGAGGAGCAATCTCAGAGAGAAATCCAGGCCGACAGGCAATGGTGTGAGGATTTTGTGCGCAAGTCATGGAACCGGCCTCAGAGCTCCGCACAATTGAAGTGCGGCGTCTGTCCTACGTTATCAGGATAATTGAGTGAGCAGTGGAGCAGTCATTTCCAGTGTTAATCAGGGTGGTACCGCCGAAGCCTTTCGGTCCCTTTTGCAGGGATGGAAGGTCTTTTTTTATGTGTTTTTCAAATAATACATGGAATTTACCAGATTTCCCTGGCGTTTAAATATTAGAAAATCAAAAAGGAGAAAAATCATGGCAAAAGAAAAGAAAATGGTAGAAGCTATCACATCCATGGATGTGGATTTTGCACAGTGGTATACCGATGTTGTAAAAAAAGCGGAACTTTGCGGCTATACAAGTGTAAAGGGATGTATGGCAATCAAACCGGCAGGATATGCAATCTGGGAGAATATCCAGAAAGAGCTTGACCGCAGATTCAAAGAGACAGGCGTAGAGAATGTATACATGCCAATGTTCATTCCGGAATCCCTTCTGGACAAAGAGAAGGATCACGTAGAGGGATTTGCACCGGAAGTTGCATGGGTAACACACGGCGGACTTGATCCTCTTCAGGAGCGCCTTTGCGTACGTCCTACATCCGAGACTCTGTTCTGTGATTTCTATCAGAAAGAGATCCAGTCCCACAGAGATCTTCCGAAAGTATATAATCAGTGGTGCTCAGTAGTTCGCTGGGAGAAAACAACCCGTCCGTTCCTTCGTTCCCGTGAGTTCTTATGGCAGGAAGGACATACTGCCCACGCTACAGCTGAGGAAGCAAAAGAACGTACCATCCAGATGCTGAACCTGTATGCAGACTTCTGCGAGGAAGTACTTGCAATCCCAGTTATTAAAGGTCAGAAGACAGAGAAAGAGAAATTTGCAGGTGCAGAGGCTACTTACACAATCGAGTCTCTGATGCATGATGGAAAAGCACTTCAGTCTGGAACCAGCCATAACTTTGGTGATGGATTTGCAAGAGCATTCGGCATCCAGTACACAGATAAAAACAACCAGCTTCAGTATGTACACCAGACATCCTGGGGAATGACAACTCGTATGATCGGTGCTCTAATCATGGTTCATGGAGACAACAGCGGACTTGTTCTTCCACCAAGAATTGCTCCGGTCCAGGCTGTTGTAATCCCGATCCAGCAGAGAAAAGAGGGCGTTCTGGAGAAAGCAGAGGAGCTGACACAGATTTTGAAAGCAGCTGGAATCCGTGTAAAAGCAGACGTTACAGACAAGAGCCCGGGATTCAAATTCGCAGAGCAGGAAATGCGTGGTATTCCGGTAAGAATCGAGTGCGGTCCGAAGGATATCGAGAGCGGACAGGCTGTTATCTGCCGAAGAGATACCAGAGAGAAATATATTGTGAAGTTCGAAGAACTTGCTGCTAAGGTTCAGGAAGTTCTGGACACCATGCAGAAGGAAATGCTGGAGCGTGCAAGAGCCCACAGAGATGCTCACACCTATGTAGCAACAAATTACGAAGAATTCAAGGAGACCATCAACACAAAACCTGGTTTTGTAAAAGCTATGTGGTGCGGCAACCGTGAGTGCGAAGATAAGATCAAAGAAGACGTTCAGGCAACATCCAGATGTATGCCGTTTGAGCAGGAACATTTAAGCGATGTCTGTGTATGCTGTGGAAAACCTGCCAAGAAAATGGTATACTGGGGACGTGCTTATTAATAACAAAAGGGATTGCTGTTTATTTTGCAATCAGTAGTCAAAAAGGGGCAAAATTATTTTGCCCCGCTTTGTTTTTCAAGGCAGAGAAGTGTATGAGGAGAAGTTTTGTTTTAAATCAGAGGCAGGTGATAAAGATGGTATTTGAAATTCCACAAAAAGTTGAAATAATTATAAATATTCTGGAAAAAGCTGGTTATGAGGCCTATGCAGTAGGCGGCTGTGTCCGCGATGCCCTTCTGGGAAGAACTCCAAATGACTGGGATATCACAACCTCAGCCAAGCCGGAGCAGGTCAAAGCCCTGTTTCACAGAACCGTAGATACAGGAATCGCTCACGGAACCGTAACAGTGCTGCTTGAAAAAGAGGGATTCGAGGTTACCACCTACCGGGTGGATGGCGAGTATGAAGATGGCCGTCACCCGAAAGAAGTAACCTTTACGGCCTGCCTGGAGGAAGATTTGAAGCGTCGGGACTTTACCATCAACGCCATGGCCTACAATCCCAGGAAAGGGCTGGTGGACCTTTTTGAAGGGCAGAAAGACCTGGAAAACAAGGTGATCCGCTGTGTTGGTGATCCTCTGGAACGTTTTACAGAAGACGCTCTTCGCATTATGCGTGCTGTACGTTTTTCTGCGCAGCTTGGCTTTTCCCTGGAAGAAGAGACCAGAAAAGCTCTTTCTGTGCTTGCACCAAATTTAAAACATGTAAGCGCAGAGCGGATCCAGGTGGAGCTTGTAAAACTTCTGGTGTCCCCTCATCCAGATTATCTGCGGATTGCCTATGAAGCGGGAGTTACCAGGGAATTTCTGCCGGAATTTGACCGCTGTATGGAGACACCTCAGAACACTCCACACCACTGCTATAATGTGGGAGAACATATTCTCCACAGCCTTTTGTATGTGAGGGAGGATAAGGTGCTAAGGCTGACCATGCTCCTTCACGACATTGCCAAACCTGTTGTACGAAAAACAGACGAAAATGGCAGGGATCATTTCAAAACACATGCTTCTGTGGGAGAAAAAATGTCCAAGGAAATTTTGCGCCGTCTGAAGTTTGACAATGACACCATTTCCAGAGTGAGCCGGCTGATTCGCTGGCATGATCTGCGCCCGACTCCGGCACCTGCTGAGGTGCGGAAAGCCATCAATGTAGTTGGGGAAGATCTGTTTCCCATGTGGATGGAAGTCCAGTATGCGGATAACAAAGCGAAAAGTGATTACCGTGGGGAAGAAAAAGCTGCCCGTCAGGCCGGAGTTCGAATGACCTGGGAAGAAATTATGGAAAAAGGCGAATGTGTTTCCATGAAAGGTCTTGCAATTACTGGCAGTGACCTGATCGCAGCCGGAATGAAGCCTGGAAAAGAAATGGGAAGTGTGCTCCATGAGCTTTTGGATGCTGTTCTGGAGAATCCGGAACTGAACAAGAAAGAAGCACTTCTTTCCCTTGCTTTTGCAGCCGATAAAAAACTTCTTTAGAATAACATATCCCTCCCACTCATAAGATAGAAGGTATCTGAAGACATTTGGCATATGTGAGTGACGGGGGGATTTTTATTGTATGATTATGGTCTTAGCACCCTGACCCAGTATGGAATTGAAGTGAAATCTTCGTCCAGGACCCGGGGAGCATTGGTATGTCGTACAGAACAGGGAATTCTGCTCCTCAGAGAGTTTCACGGCTCCGAAAAAAAACTGCTTTTTCAGCAGGAAGTGTTAAAAAAACTTTCCCAGGAAGGCTGTCTGGTTGATACTTTTATTGAAAATCAGGAAGGCTCTTTGGTTACCAGAGATAAGGATAATATTCCCTATACCCTTCAGAACTGGTATGAAGGCAGAGAGTGTGACACCAAGTCCAGGGAAGATATTATAAGAAGTGTGCAGATTCTGGCAAGGGTACATAAATTTATGAATATGCCTGTGGAGAAAGCCTACATGGCGCGTTCCCTTGCAGATGAGTATGCAAGGCATAATCAGGAAATCCGCAAGATCCGTAAATTTATCCGCCAGAAAGGTGCCAGTGCCAGATTTGAAAAGGAATTTCTGGGCAGTGTACAGTGGTTTCTGGAAAAAGGGGAAAAAGCACTGGAAATGCTTGTAAAGTCGGACTATGAAAAACTAAGGGACAAGGCGGGCGAAGAGGGACTTCTATGTCATGGCGAATATAACCAGCACAATGTTCTTCTTTGTAAAAATCAGGCTGCTGTAACAAATTTTGGTCACTTCAGCTTTGATGTGCAGATCAGCGACTTGTATTGTTTTATGCGAAAAATTCTGGAAAAATATAACTGGGATGTTTTTCTGGCCAGGCGGATGCTGGAGCAATATGACAAAATACGTCCTATTTCTTCTGAAGAATGGGAAAACCTGCAAATCCGTTTCACATATCCGGAAAAATACTGGAAACTGGCAAATTACTACTTTTCTCACAACAAAGCATGGATTTCCGGCAAGAATACAGAAAAGCTGGAAAAGGTAATTGCCCAGAAGAAAATATGGGGGGATTTCCCTGAAAAATGCTTTGGAAAATCCCCTTTCTAGCGCAAAAACCTTGACAATACAGGGCAAAAGGTATATATATAGATAGAAGAATCTTTAGAGGAGGAAACACCATGAATAAGACTGAATTAGTAGCAGCTATGGCGAAAGAAACCAATCTGTCCAAGAAGGACGTTGAAGCTGTTTTAAAATCATTCATCGACGTTGTATCAGAAGAACTGAAAAAAGGTGAGAAAGTTCAGTTAGTTGGCTTTGGTACATTTGAAGTCAGCGAGAGAGCTGCCAGAGAGGGAAGAAATCCTCAGACTGGTGAGACCATGAAGATCGAAGCTTCCAAGGCTCCGAAATTTAAAGCTGGTAAAGCTTTAAAAGATATGGTAAACGCATAATCGCGTAAGCTTTTACAGGAGGAACTTTATAGTTCCTCCTTTTTTAAACACGCTCTGATATAGGAGAGTATTATGAGATTAGATAAATTTTTGAAAGTATCCCGCCTTATTAAGAGAAGAACTGTGGCAAATGAGGCATGTGATGCAGGAAGAGTGCTTGTAAATGATAAGCCGGCCAAGGCTTCTGTTCAGGTGAAGACAGGAGATACTATTGAGATTCAGTTTGGAAGCCGCAATGTGAAGGTGGAAGTGCTGGATGTGAAAGAGACTGTGAAGAAGGAAGAAGTTGAGAATCTGTACAGGTATGTTTAAGAGTTCTGTGAACGAAGGAAACAGTATTACTTAAGCAGGTTCTAATTTTAAAGAAAAATTCATAGATTATCTGTGAACCCACATATTTGGGAGAGAGGGATTTGGAAGAAAAGGTTGTGAACATTTCCCATAAGCTGATACTGGATAACAGGAAAGAAGCATCTGTCACAGGTGTGAAGGATGTGATTTCTTTTGATGAAAAGGAAATCCTTCTTCAGACTGCTGACGGGAAGCTGCAGATTCGCGGCAGCGGGCTTCATGTAAAAGGACTAAACCTGGAAAAAGGAGAAGCTACTCTTGCCGGACATGTGGATTCTCTTGTCTATTTGTCTAAAGATTCCCCACGAAAAGAAGAACCATTATTTACAAGGCTGTTCCGTTAAGCTATGAGCATATATATCTACAATGAGATCTGGCTTTTCGTTCGGGCTTTTGCAGGGGGTGCGGTGCTGATCCTTTGCTACAGCCTGCTTCAGGAAATAAGAAGGCTCATTTTCTGCAGTCCGGCAGCAGGAGGGATTTTGGACCTTCTTTATTGGGTGTGCGCAGGACTTCTGGTATTTGCAGGAATTTACCGGATCAACCAGGGAATCCTGCGTAGTTTTCTGTTTTTGGGAATTATATCAGGGGCATTTCTTACATATCTGACAATAAAACCTTTATTTGAAAAAATTTGTTATATAATCCTGGAGGTTCCTGTCAGATTCGTAAAAAAAACTTCAAAAAAATATATAAATTGGTTGCTATTTTTTTGTAAACGTTGTAAAATTTTAGTTAGGCAATCTGCAAATCAGTACAAAAATAGTACCAGAAATCGTTTGCAGATGAGAAGAGGCAGGAAGTTTGGGAAAATCAGGGAAAAAACGAAGAAAAAAGACAATAGGGTATAATCATCTCGGGATGTTCGGTATTTCTCTGATCGTTCTGATTCTGATTCTGACGCTTATGGCACAGAGCCGGGACCTTAAGGAATCTCTTGCCGGCTATGAGACCAGAGCAGAGGCATTAAGCCAGCAGATTGAGGAAGAGCAGGCGCGCACTCAGGAGATTGAAGATCTGAAGCAGTATATGCTCACGGATGAGTACGCAGAGCAGGCCGCCAGAGAGAAGCTGGGTCTTGTGAAGGAGAATGAGATTATTTTTCAGGAGGAGAAATAAGGTTCAGGGAAAAACCGAAGTTTGGAAGTTTCTGACGATATATTTTTCAATATGGTCGTCTTTGTTTGACATATATTTTCATACCTGTCCCCTATAATAGGCATAAGGTGCTGCCGAAGGTGATGTAAATGCAGCATTCCTTTGCAAAAACAAGGGCAGCAGTTAAAGACTACATGAACAGTGGGGCGTGCAGCTTGCGGGAATGCTTTTTCAAACAGGCTCTGGCACTGTAAGGCTGTAAAGGGGAGGGGAGAATATGCAGGAATGGATAATTGCCATGCTCGTGATCAGTGTGCTGCTGGTGCTGCGGGACATGGCAAAAGTTTTTTTCAGGGGAAGAAGTTTCCTTAAGGCAGAGCAGCCGGCCGAAGAGAAAAATCCCCAGAAGGAGAAGGTGGAGCGGTATGCTGCTTCTTTTCGGAAGCTTGCAGACAGCTTTTATGGATTACCCTACCGAAAAGACTATTTAAGCAACGGCCAGGTGGATGGAATTATAAGGGAGACCTGTGATGAGATATGCAGCCACTGTTATCAGCGGGAAATCTGCTGGGGCACCCAGTCGCAGGAAATGTACAGAGGAAGCGAGCGGATGATTCGTTCCATGGAGGAGGGAAATCAGGAGAAAATACAGGAGACAAAAAGCGACTGGATGAGTGTATGCAGTCGTTTTTCCCAGTATTATGAGACACTTGGTAACTCTTATATGAGGGAGCGGCAGAAGCTGATATGGGACAACCGGATGATCGAAAGCCGCCTTGCCGTGGCACAGCAACTCCAGGAGATGTCCAGAATCATGGATATGGTGGCAGAAGACCTGTACGACATTTCCATTGCGGATCCTCAGCTTATGACGGAATTGCAGAAGATTCTCAGGAAGCGTCATATTGTGGTGAAGCAGGTCTGGGTGATGGATAAGGTGGAAGGAAGACGTGAGATTTTTCTTACCATGCGTGCCAGAAGCGGGCAGTGCATTTCTGTTAATGAGGTGGCACAGCTTTTGTCTCAGGAATTCGGAACTCCAATGGCGGCAGCAGGAGGAAGAAGAATTGTAAATGGAGAATACCATACGGTTCATTTTGTGGAGGATGTAAGTTATCAGGTACTTTACGGAGTGGCAAAGCTGACCAAGGAAATGGAGAAGGTTTCCGGAGACAATTATATTTGCAGACAGGAAGAGGCAGGCCGTTTTGTAATGTGTCTTTCTGATGGAATGGGCTCCGGGGTGGAGGCATGCCGGGAAAGCGAGGAAGTGGTAGAACTTCTGGAACAATTTCTGGAATCCGGTTTTACCCAGGAGACGGCGGCGAAAATGGTGAACTCTGCTCTTGTGATGAAGGGACAGGAAGGAATTTTTTCAACAGTGGACATCTGCGCAGTGGATTTATATACGGGAATCTGTAACTTCCTGAAAGCGGGGGCTTCCGCCACTTTTATCAAAAGGGATCACTGGGTGGAGGCCATTTCTTCAGAGAGTCTGGCGGCAGGGCTGATACAGCAGGTGGATTTTGAAACATCTTCAAGGAAGCTGTATCACGGGGATTATCTGATCATGATGACAGATGGCGTCTTGGATGCGCTGCCTGCCATGCGGGAGGAGGAGACCATGAAAGAAATCATTATGGATATCCATGAAGAGACTCCCAAGGAGATGAGCCGGGGGATTCTGGAGCGGGTGCTGGGATACAGCGATTACTGCGCCAGGGATGATATGACGGTTCTTGTAGCTGGAATGTGGAAGAAATAGAATGATTATTTTTGAGTAAAAAACAGATATGGAATCATATGAGCATATGAATATGTTTGAAAGAAGTAATATTGTTACGGTTCACGAAAGAATCAGTAACGTATCAGAGGCAGAGCTAGTATGTATCAGAAAGTGAAAGCATATATGAAAGAACATGGCATGGTAGTGGATGGGGATGTGGTCCTTGCCGGAGTTTCCGGAGGAGGAGACTCCATGGCTATGCTGGAAATGTTAAAAAGATATCAGGCTGAAGCAGCTTTTTCGCTGTGTGCGGTACATGTGCATCATGGAATCCGCGGCGAGGAAGCTGACCGGGATGAAAGAGTAGTAAGAGAGACCTGCGAAAAATGGACGATTCCTTTTTTATCCTATCATTACCCGGTACCGGAGCTTGCAAAGAAATGGAAAATGGGACTGGAAGAGACAGGAAGAAAAGTCAGACAGGATGCGTTTTCCAGGGCAGAAGCTGATTATTTTGGAAAATCAGAAACGGCTGACCTCCAGGGTGGGGGAAGAGTCTCTGCCGCCAGAGAAGGAAAATTACGGATCCGTATTGCTCTGGCCCACAATGAAAATGATGTGGCGGAAACTTTGCTCCACAATCTTTGCAGAGGAACGGGGCTGAAAGGTCTGGCTTCTATTTTGCCGGTGCGGGATGAAATTATTCGGCCCATTTTGTGTTTAAATAAACAGGAAATTGTCAATTATTTAATAAAAGAACAGATTCCCTATGTAACAGACAGTACCAATCTTACAGATGATTATACAAGAAATAAGATCAGACATCAGATATTGCCTATTCTGGAAGAACAGGTGAATGCTTCTGCTGTCCGCCATATGGCGGAGACGGCCAGTCTTGTTAGTCAGGCAGAGGAGTATTTGTCCCGTCAGGGAGAACGCCTTGTGAAAAAGTATGGGGAAAACAGGGAGCGGGGAATTTTCCTGTCAGAAGCATTCTGGCGGGATGAGCCTGCCATAGCTTCTTACGGAGTGCTTCAGGTTTTTGAAGAGCTGGCTGGGAAACGTAAGGATTTTACAGCTGCTCATGTAAAAAGTGTGGAGAGCCTTCTGAAGCTTCAGGTGGGACGACGGATCAATCTGCCTTATGATCTGGCGGCGCTTCGAACTTATGGAGGAATTTTACTGGGAGAAAGACAATTACTGGGAATGTCAGATAGAAATCTGAGTCCAAAAGAGTACGATCCAGTGAAAGCTGAAAAAAATCAGGAGAGGAATGCACTGCAAAAAAGTGTCCAGTTGAGTAAAAAGGAGCTGGAAACTGCTTGTGAACAGGTACTTTTTACAGATAATGTTTTTTATCTGAAAATATTTTCTAATGAAGGCCAGAAGATTGAAGAAAAAAAGTATACGAAATGGCTGGATTATGATAAAATAAAACAGGAACTGTCCATCCGGACCAGACAGCCGGGAGATTTTCTCATTGTAGATGACAAAGGGAGCAGCAAGAAGCTGAACCGTTATTTTATAGATGAGAAGATCCCATCAGAGGAAAGAGACAGCATCTTGCTTCTATGTACCGGCTCTGAGGTTTTGTGGGTGGTGGGAGGCAGAATAAATGAGAATTATAAAATAGCTCCCAGAACCAGGAGAATATTGGAAATACAATACCAAGGAGGAAAAGATAATCATGAGTGAAAAAATCAGAGTTTTACTGGATGAGGAGACTGTGGAGAAGCGTATCTGCGAAGTAGCAGCCCAGATCAGCGAAGAGTACAAGGGAAAAGAAATCCACATGATCTGCGTTCTTAAGGGCGGAGTATTTTTCATGTGTGAGCTTGCCAAGAGAATCACAGTGCCGGTAACTCTTGATTTCATGTCTGTTTCCAGTTATGGAGATGACACCAAATCAAGCGGAGTTGTAAAGATCGTCAAGGATCTGGATCAGCCTCTTGAAGATAAAGAAGTTCTTGTTGTGGAGGATATTATTGATTCCGGAAGAACCTTAAGCTATCTGCTGGACGTTCTGAAGAGACGTAATCCAAACAGCGTGAGACTTTGCACCTTGTTGGACAAACCGGACCGCAGAGTGGTAAAAGGGGTTGATGTGGATTATTGCTGCTTCAATATTCCAGATGAGTTTGTTGTGGGCTATGGTCTTGACTATGCCCAGAAATACAGAAATCTGCCATACATCGGAGTGGTAGAGTTCGAATGAAAGGAGAATTATACAAGTGAATAAGCAGTCAGGCAGAATTGGCTTGTATCTTGTCCTGATCGTAGCTTTGATCGCAGGTTACCTGTATCTGAACAATCAGGTAGCTGTCCAGAGTGATTATACTTATGGACAGCTGGAGCAGGCAGTGACAGACGGAAAGGTGACCAGTGCCACGATCCATCAGAACAGTGAGGTTCCAACAGGTTCTGTGATCGTGAATATAAGCGGCGAGGGACAGAAGCGTATTTATGTGGCAGATGTAAATGAGGCAGAGCAGCTTCTTCGAGAGAGCGGGCTTGATCCTGCTGTTGAGGATGTGCCGAAGCAGAGTGTATTTATGAACTCTGTTTTCCCGGTACTTCTTACCTGTGGTCTTATCATCTTCCTCATGCTGATGATGAACCGTCAGATGTCAGGTGGGGGTGGTGGCACCAATGCCAAGATGATGAATTTCGGCAAAAGCAGGGCGAGAATGTCCATGCCGGATGATAAGAAAGTGACTTTCCAGAACGTAGCGGGCCTGGAGGAAGAGAAAGAAGAACTGAAGGAGGTTGTAGATTTCCTGAAGGATCCCCAGAAGTATACCAAGGTGGGGGCCAGAATCCCGAAAGGAGTTATCCTTGTAGGACCTCCAGGAACTGGTAAGACGCTTCTGGCCAAGGCTGTTGCCGGGGAAGCGGGCGTTCCGTTTTTCTCCATTTCCGGTTCTGATTTTGTGGAAATGTTTGTTGGTGTAGGTGCTTCCCGTGTAAGAGATCTTTTCGAAGAGGGCAAGCGTCACGCACCTTGTATCATCTTTATTGATGAGATCGATGCTGTTGCAAGACAGCGTGGAACCGGCATGGGAGGCGGTCATGATGAAAGGGAACAGACTCTGAACCAGCTTCTTGTAGAGATGGATGGATTCGGGGTAAATGAAGGCATTATCGTAATGGCCGCTACCAACCGTGTGGATATTCTGGATCCTGCAATTCTTCGTCCGGGACGTTTTGACCGCAAGGTTGGCGTAGGTCGTCCGGATATTAAAGGAAGGGAAGAAATCCTCCATGTTCATGCCAAGGATAAACCTCTTGGCGAGGATGTAGACCTGAAACAGATCGCTCAGACTACAGCTGGATTTACAGGTGCAGATCTTGAGAACCTGATGAATGAGGCGGCTATTGCTGCAGCCAGAAAAGGTCATGTATTTATTCGCCAGAAAGATATTAAGAATGCCTTTATCAAGGTTGGCATCGGTGCAGAGAAAAAGAGCAAGGTGATCTCCGAGAAGGAGAAAAGGATCACCGCTTATCATGAGGCAGGCCATGCAATCTTGTTCCATGTGCTGCCGGATATGGAGCCTGTTTACACCATTTCCATTATCCCTACCGGAATGGGAGCAGCCGGCTATACCATGCCTCTTCCAGAGAATGACGAAATATTTAATACTAAGGGTAAAATGCTCCAGGATATTACCACACTTCTTGGAGGACGTGTGGCAGAGGAGCTGATTTTCGGCGATATTACAACTGGTGCATCCAACGATATCAAGCGGGCTACCAGCGAAGCAAGAGCTATGGTGACCAAGTATGGTATGTCCGATAAGATTGGACTGATCTCCTATGGAGATGATGACGATGAGGTATTTATTGGACGAGATCTGGCGCACACCCGCGGTTACAGCGAGGATGTTGCCAAGGCAATTGACAGTGAGATTCACAGTATCATTGAGGAGTGTCATGACAATGCGAAGAAGATTATTTCTGAGCATATGGAGGTTCTTCATGGCTGTGCCAAGCTCCTTCTCGAGAAGGAAAAAGTTCATCGGGATGAATTTGAAGCACTTTTTACAATGGAAAAATCGGGTGAATCAAATGAAAGTATATAACATGCACAAAAAACAATAGTGATTTTTGTGAAGTTTGTGCACACTTTTTGGTGGACACATGGTACTATATACATCGTAAAAACCCCCCAATACATTATATAGTTTTTGCTACACCCCATAAGAAGAAATACCTTCTCCAAAAAAGACAGCTTTTACCGGCTGTCTTTTTTACGTTAAATGAATAAGGTATTTTAGAGCGTGTTTGAAATGTGGTGGGAGTTCTTTGGTGAAAACGTCGGTAAGCTGGGCGGAAATTTGGAGAATAAGCCGAATTTTAACAGTTGTGGGAAGAAATGTTTTCAGTTAAAATATAGGGTGTAATTTTTTTGAAAGAGGGATGTTATGGATCGTAATAATGCAGATGTAATGAAAAAAATGCAATATATATTGAATATGAGACCGGTTTTGAATACAGAGGCACTGTTCAGCGATGGTTCTGATTATTACCGTTGTCCGTCAAATCCCAAAGCAGGAGACAAGGTCCGTATCCGCTTCCGCACCAAGCGGAACAACGTAGATATGGTTTATTTAGTATACGATGGCAAGCGTCAACAGATGGAGCGTGTGGCCAAATCCAATGGATTTGATTATTATGAGACTTCTATTATTATGGGAGAGGAGATTGTCCGCTACCATTTTGAGATCACATACGGATGGGTGACCTGTTATTATAATTATCAGGGTGTTTCCATGAACCCGGAGGAGCGTCTGGAGTTTGAGATTTATCCGGATTATGATACACCCCAGTGGGCGAAGGGTGCTGTTATGTACCAGATTTTTGTGGATCGCTTCTGCAATGGGGATCCGACGAATGATGTGGAGGATCGTGAATATTTTTATATTGGCGATATGGCTTCCAGGGTAAGAGACTGGGGAAAAGTTCCGGCAGTAATGGGGGTGCGGGAGTTTTATGGCGGTGACCTGCAGGGAATTATGGATAAACTGGATTATCTGCAGGATCTGGGAGTGGATGTTATTTATCTGAACCCGATTTTTGTTTCTCCAAGTAATCACAAGTACGATATTCAGGATTATGAGTATGTGGATCCCCATTACGGCAAGATCGTGGAGGATATGGATGATGGCCTTCTGAATGAGGGGGACCGCGAGAATGCCCATGCCCGGAAATTTATTAAGCGTGTGACCGATAAGCGGAATCTGGAGGCAAGTAATGAACTGTTTGCAAAGCTTGTGGAGGAAATCCATAAGAGAGGCATGAAAGTAATCCTGGATGGTGTGTTTAACCATTGTGGATCTTTTAACAAATGGATGGACAGAGAGCGGATCTATGAGAACCAGGAGGGATATCCAAAGGGAGCGTATATTTCTGCAGACAGTCCATATAGGTATTACTTTAATTTCTATGACGAGAACCGCTGGCCGTACAATCCTACCTATGATGGATGGTGGACTCATGATACTTTGCCGAAGCTGAATTATGAAGCCTCCAGGGATCTGTATGATAAGATTCTGGAGATTGGTAAGAAGTGGGTTTCTGCGCCTTATAATGTAGATGGATGGAGATTGGATGTGGCGGCAGATCTTGGGCACAGCAACGAATTTAACCATCAGTTCTGGAAGGATTTCCGGAAAGCTGTAAAGGAGGCAAATCCCAATGCGATCATTCTGGCAGAGCATTACGGAAATCCGGAGAGCTGGCTGCAAGGGGATGAGTGGGATACGGTTATGAACTACGATGCCTTTATGGAACCTCTGACCTGGTTCCTGACGGGCATGGAGAAGCACAGTGATGAGTGCAGGGATGACCTTTATGGAAACAGTGATGCCTTTATTGGGGCTATGAAGACTCATATGAGGGCACTTCATATGTCTGCACTTTATACGTCCATGAATGAGCTGTCCAATCATGATCATTCCAGATTTCTCACCAGAACAAACCGCCGTGTGGGAAGGATTTCCTATGCCGGTGCGGAAGCTGCTTCCCAGAACATCAATCCTGCAGTGATGCGTGAAGGTGTTGTGGTGCAGATGACCTGGCCGGGAGCACCAACTGTTTATTATGGTGATGAGGCAGGTGTCTGTGGCTTTACAGATCCGGATAACAGAAGAACTTATCCATGGGGACATGAGGATCAGATGATGATTGCGTTCCACAGAGATATGATTAAGATCCATAAGGAATATGATTTCTTAAGTAATGGTTCCCTTGTGTTCCTATGGAATGATTATCAGGGACTTTGCTTCGGAAGATTTTCCCATGATGAAAGAATGATCGTGATTCTGAATAACCGGAATGAGGATCGGGAGGTTGAGATTGAGGTCTGGAAGACGGGAATCAGCAGACTGAAGGATTCTGTGTTGAAGCGGATCATGCTGTCTTACCGTGATGGATATACTACGGAGGAATATGAATATACAGCCAAGGCAGGTGTGATCAGGGTGCCGATGCCAGCGTTTGGGGCGATGGTGTTGTATCATAAGTGTGAGAATCCGACTATATTTGTGGAAGATTAAGGGACGCCGCGAGGAGGGACCTATGGGCTGACGGCCAGAGCTGCGGTTCCGGGATTTTCCATATACGCTTATTTGCAGGAGGTGGAGCAAACTCGGCCACATGGTGGCCTCAGACAGTGCTCCACCTCCTGCGCGTATATGGAAAATCCCTGGAATCCTCGCAATGGCCGCCAGTCCATAGGCCCCTCCTCGCGGCTGAGTATTCAAGGCGAAAAAAGAACGTTTGGTATCAGGGCGCTGCGCTGCTGATACAGAGAAGAGGGATAAAAAACTCCCAGGCGAAAATACCTGGGAGTTTAGAGTATAGTGGATGGAGAAGGATTCGAACCGCTTTGGCGTATGACAGAAAAATTCCAGAGCGAATATGCTCTGGAGTAGTAGTGGATGGAGAAGGATTCGAACCGCTTTGGCGTATGACAGAAAAATTCCAGAGCGAATATGCTCTGGAGTAGTAG